>NZ_CP192542.1:0-219473 GCF_050632365.1 Rahnella sp. PAMC25559
AATTGCCGCTGTGGAGGGTGCATCCATGGCGGCAAGTTCCCCTTGGGAGAACACGCCAAAAGGCAAAATACTGACTAACATAAACAGGACAGTTGAAATGATAAAGCCGAGAATCGTCGCACGACTTACGGTGCGTCCATCGGCTTTATCAGACATGACAACCGCGCCTTCGATCCCGATATACATCCAGAGCGTTACCAGCATAGTGCTTTTAACTTGATCGAAAAGGCCGCTAAGTGGCCGATCATGTAATGCGTTATCTCTTAAGTGTCCCCAAAAGTCAGTTCCCATCATGTGATAACGCAGAGAGAAAAAGGCCAACACGAAAATAAAGACAGCAACAGGGATAAATTTAGCAATGGTGCCAATAAGGTTAAGAACCGAGATGCCTTTAACGCCACGCATAACAAAAATACTGAGTGCCCAGATGATGATCGAAGCTGTAGTGATGGCTTGCCAGGTGTTGCCGCCTTGAAAATAGGGAGGGAAAAAGTAATTCAGTGCGTCCATCAGTAAGACGGCGTAACCGACATTACCGAATGCGGCTGACATCCAGTATCCCCAGGCGATTAAGAAACCACTCAATTTTCCAAATCCAGCCCTGGAGTACATGTAAATACCCGACGTCATTTCTGGATGAATGTCGGCAAGAATCTGAAAGGTTCTTGCGAGGAAAAAAACGCCCAATCCGGTAACGACCCAGGCGATCAAAATCGCGCCCAGTGCGGCTGATTGAGCCATGTTTTGCGGGATGTTGTATACCCCCCCACCAAACATCGCGCTGATAACAAGTAACGTCATCGTAAGCACGCCAAGTTGTTTGGTAGGGGCAGGTTTAGCTTGCTTGTCAACCGCCATTATAAATCCTAAAAGTGAATGAAATGTCATTCCTCATACTAAGATTCAAACAATGGCTGCGGTATCAGACGACAAAACAAGTAGCGTCAAATTTATCTGAGGCGTGTAGGAAAACATGAAGAACTAGAATTGTTTAACAGAAACATAATTAATATATTATTGTATATCAAAAATCAATTTTCATTATTGTAAAGATTAAGATGATGTAGAGGTTTCTTTGAGTGCGTGGGTGGTTATAATGCTCAACGGCTATAAAAAAAACGCAATCAGGAGAAAAGATTTTAAAATTCTTCGAGAGTAATTCGATGGATGGAATATATGTAGCATATAAGGATGAGTCGCCACGTGTTTAACAGACACCTCAGAGTCGTTTAAGATGACTTAAAATAGAGGTGCCCATGAGCGGTAAACGTTATCCCGAAGAGTTCAAAGTTGAAGCGGTCAAACAGATTGTTGATCGCGGACATTCCATCGCAAGCGTCGTCACCAGCCCTGATATCACCACGCACAGCCTCTATGCCTGTGTAAAAAAGTATGGCCCTGATTCATCACCCATTAAATGCAGTCCGATGCCCAGTCTGAGATCCGGTGACTTCAGAAAGAACTGAAGCGGATACTGACGAGAGAGACATACTAAAAAAAGCCGCTGTAGATTCAATCTGTCAACGCAACACCCCTTTCAATGATCTCTTACGGTGTTTTGAACTTCAGTGTCTTTCTCGGTCTGTTGTTTAGCTGAGCTACAACCTGAGCCAGCTCAAGTTGAGTATATTGGGTAAGATATGTGTTTTTGGGAAAGTACTGTCGAATTAGCCCATTAGTGTTCTCGTTTGTTGCCCGCAGCCAGGGACTTTGAGGATCGCAGAAATAAACATTAACTCCGGTACTGCCAGTAGATACCAGTTAATCGTACCTCTTTCATCTTTGCGGGTATGGCGTATGCCATGACGAATGCTATGTGACCGGCGAAGATGTTGTACATTCAGGTGGTGTAGCGCTTCACGGCTACGAAAGTACAGCGTTTTATAAATTATCTCAGGTGATATTAGCAGTGTTTTTTGACGCGGCTTCGTTCACCTTAACCATCATGATATTTGTTCTGGAGACCACTTCATCTCCAGCTTTTCAAGAACAAGCTCTCGCAACGGTAAATTCTGATCCAGTAAGCAAGGTTTTGGTCTTTTCGCCATCCGGTGGGCCCGGTTATTAGCATCAACAGCTTTGTAATTGCGCCTGCCTCGATTAAGCTGAACTTCACGTGAGACCGTCGCAGGACTACGTTTTAGCGCATTAGCTATCGCACGCATGCTCATAATACATTCAGATCAGGGCTATCAATATGCGAGCGAAAGATTACAGCTCGCAATTTTAAAAGCAGCATGAGTCGTCGGGGTAAGTGCCATGGTTCGCGTTGCCTCGGATGCCGGTATGTATGCGCAGATATTCCTGCATTCTCTGGAATGCTCGTGGTTATGCAGGTGTTTCATAGGCAGTGCTGAGTTATTTTGTCCAAATGGTGCGTCGGATATTAAATTTTCCTGAGGATTTTAGGCTGCCTAACGGTATTCATTTGGGATCCCAGATAAAACGCATCCCTCCTAGAGTTATAGGGAAGGGCGGGTATCTATAGACGAAAGTGTCGTCTAGCATCAATAACGAAGTTTTAACTTTTAGCTGAACGGTCAGTGCCATCAAGGCGCAGGCTGCTGTAAACAGCGTAGTTTCAGGCTCGTTTTTTGTTTACATATAAGGGCATGAATTTTTGGATCAAAAAACAGCACATTTTCCTATATAATGTTAGCAAAATTTCCACATAAAGCCGTCTGTTAGTCTTAGCGTAGGATAATTTCCATTTCAAAGCGGCCCCCTATAAGAGCAGACAATACCGGATAAGGTGATTATAAAACCAACTGAGTGAAAATAAATATTCGAGACTATTTTAAGCAGTCAACATTTATACTGATATTAATAAATTTATTATTACATATATTTGTCATTGTATGCTGGATGTTCATTATTAAAATAATGAGTGCGACGTGTCGTGGGGTTGCACTAGTTTATGAATATACTGTTTATCCTTCATAAATTTATTAGCCCAACTATAATACTTCGCTACTTGCAATTTAAAAATTTTGTAAAAAAAACTCATACATTGTTCCGTACAATGTATGAGTAAGCCAAGTGGCCAATACCAGGGAATCAAAAACACTATAAACAATAGTGTGATAATAAATTTCCTGAACCGGAAGAAATTTATTGATTACAAGTGTCTGACCTAAATTGGTGTTTTAGCGTTGTTGCATGTGAATGAGTTTAATCCTATATTCCATCAAAGTGCTTACTTTGTATTTCTGCATAGCTGACCTTAAATGAGAGCTGACTGTTTTGGGGGTTATACCCGTTATTGAACTTATCTCATTATGGCTTAGACCTTTCCTGAGCAGATCTGAGACTCTGCGTTCCTTATTTGTTAAGGCTAAATTTTCAGTTCTTAAAAAAAGATTATCCCTAATTAGAGGTGAACCAAACATAACAATTTTAAAGATATCTAAAATCTGATCCAATCCTGTGTCAGGAGCAATAAAAAGTGCATTTTCATATCCTCTTATGCCTCTCACAACTTCTGACATTGAAAAAGTACAAAAAACGATCACCGCACCTCGTCTATCAGGAGAAAGGCTACGTTCAGGTAACTTTTCAAATATGCTCCTGGAAGATAAAACGACAATATCAGCTTGAAAATAATCGTTATATCTTGACTCATGTCGATTAATGAGCCTTACATTTACTACATGAGAATGATATATATCATCTAAAAGTTTTTGCAAGCCAACCTTAAAGTAATAATCCTTGCAGTAAATAGAAAAAAGTGAATTTCCATATGACAACATATTCAAAGTCCATATTAATAGCAACAGCCCTAGCGAATTGCAAATGAATACATTAAGCAATCGCTAATAAAAACACTTAATGATCGTTATCTTTTTTACCAACTGGATCTAACTAAAGCAACTCGTTCAGGCTGTAAGGAGAAATGACAAAGTGAGCATAATCCTAATATCAAAAATGAAACGGCAGCCTCTCTTTAAGTTAAAAAACCAAATAAAATAGGAATATTCACACTATACGTTGTGCCCAATTAGGATTGGAGCGAGAGAAATGATGCCTAAACTAGGATTTTTCACATGCAGCAAGAAATAATAACTTAGGTTATTAATTGTGTTCATAAAACACTAATTGCTAGCAGCGATAGATACAATCCAATTGATAGAAATTAACATTTTAAACGCCTTGAAAATTTAAAATTAATAATCAATTCTTTACAAAGTACGTCTCGTTTTGGACGTTTCATCATGGTGAAAGTGAAGACTTTTGTCACTTCACAGTGGGCGGAAGGTAAAATCATGTCATTATTAATTTACCTTACCTGACGATTCTTCATAGACCACGGTAATCTCCTATTTCGGAAGATATGAAAAAAGGCTTTTATATACAGATTTTACTGATATCTTCAATTTCGAGTTGGTAGATACCTGATATAAATCATGGAGACTAATTAAATTAAAACAATGGAGAGTATTGATATGTGAAAGCTTTACTCTGTACTCTAACAATGTCTTAACTTTAAATTTGGTCATGGATGATCTTAAATGTGAACTCACAGTCTTTGCGTTAATGCCTGTTAAGCGACTAATATCATGTTGATTTAGTCCTTTACTCAATAGTGAAGACACACGCTTTTCACAACAAGTCAAGGGAGTCAAACCCGTCCTTATAAACAACGATTTTCTTGCTCCTTCCGTGCCAAACATTAGCACAAAAAAAATTTGAGCTACCCGTTCCAATTTGATATCCACCGAAATACATGAAACGAGGTCGTATCCTGTAATACCGGTTAGTATGTGTGTCATTGGCTCAGAACAAAATATTATTGCAGCATGATTCTTTTTTTCTTAAGAATTCCTTCAGGTATCTGCTCATATATAGCCTTAGAAGACAGAACTATTATGTCAACGACAAAATACTCAGCGAACTCCAATTCACATGGAATAGCAGTATTAACAGGCGATTTAATTGATGAACATATGTCCTTAAAAATTTTATTTAATCCTATTTTAAAAAAACGATCTTCACAATGAATAGAAAATAAACAACTCCCAATTACAAACATAATCAGACCTAGTTATTGAATTCAATTCTTGATATTAAATAAAATATTTCGAGCATCGTTGAAATATCTTTTATTATTCAATACATTAACCATCATGCATTAGAATGCTCACCATGTGATTAATGAACAAAAAAAGGGAATGATAAGTATTTCTTTCTCAGAATTTTGCATTACTGTTCCTAATAGGATGATAGTGAATGATGCTTATCATGGCACTGTTTAACTAAACAGCAACCAAACAAGAACTCAGATAAAAAAATCCACTGCTGATAACGATTCATAAATATTTTAAGATGTCTTAGCCCTGGCGACCTTACAGAACTCTACACGTATTTATATTATTAACGCACTGTTTGTCATAAATTTAAAATCAATGTAATAATATTTCATTATGGTGTAAATTAATGTTTTATTTGGCGTTATGTCTCTTGACATGAGGTATAAGACATGTGGGTTATAGAATTTTTTACACTTAAATTAGCAGAATGAAATTGGACATGGGTTTCATATTTCACGGAAAAAAGGTTCGTATCCATACTGATTCAAAGAAACATTATATTAATGAAGCCAGAACGAACTGAGATATCCCATGATGTAGCAGTTATAACTGGGTAAGCTTCCATAAAATTAGCGTATTAATAACCAGACATCGCTGCCTTTTCTGCCCGACTGCGGCAACCGCAGCCTCATTGCTTATATCCATACCCTATACGGGCATGGGATTTTTTATGCTTTGTTTGACAGGCGACGACTGCGCCTGTTGACAGTTATAGAATCTTACACCCGCAAATGTCTGGGAATATGAATGGGAAAGAGTCAGCATTGGACAGAAGTAGCTATGATGCTGAAAACCAAGCGCTGAGGCCCTTTACACCGTATTTGCTGAAATCGCCACATAACACTTTTAAGTTATTGATACGAATATGTAATTCCTATCAATGATTTTGCAGTACCACTCTTCAAGTCTTTGGATGTATCACGGACGTAACTAAAACCTAAAGTAAGTGCCATCGGAAGGTTTTTGTCTGAACCCACTACACCGCCGCTGTTGCCAATATAATACTTAGTCTGGCCTGGGATATCTTTTGCTGAGCCATCAGGACCGAAAGAAAGCTGGGTTCCGGAAGAATTCGTTAATGTAAAACCTATACCCGAAGCTGTTGAATCAGAGGTTAAGGAGGTGATAGTGCTTCGATTAGCAGGATTATTTAAATCTGAAACTGAGTAATACAGTGCAATGCTTGGGTCGCAAACAAGCGAGAATGTTACCTGCTGGGTATTTATTAATTGTGATGCAGCTGAATTGAGTAAAGAAGACATAGCCACAGCTCCCATGTCAACAGAAGCTGTCACAACATTTGGGGTACAAGTTCTAATTGAAGCTCTTACATTTGCGCTACCTGTACTAATATGAATAATTTCCTGGAGGGTATTTGTTTCATCGTAACATTCGAAACGGAACATTTCTTGCCCGGGAATTAAGGTATAGCCATCATTAGGGCGGTCTGAACCTTTCCAAATATACGAACCATAAGTAGTAGGTATTCCATTATAAACGCGCGCACCATTATCATAATTACCACTCCAGACAGTGGTTCTGACTGTTTGTCCGTAAGTTATCATCGCTGGATTAGATGACACATTATAAAAGGGTATTAGTGCAAACCCCGGTGCGCCAGTATCAAACAAATACATAACACTAGAACCTGCACTTGAATAAGTCTGACCTAAATAGCTTGCAACTGGAACGTAATCAACCCTTCTGAGGCTATAATTAATTGTATTGTTCGAACATATTTTTACCTGCCTGCCTATCCCCGAACCAGCTAAGACAGTAGCAAATGCCATGCTATCTGCAGCATTGTTAATGACAATATCCCCAGAAGTATAATTCCTCGAGTAATAAGACTCAACTACAGCAAGACCTTCTTTAGGAAAAGAAATTAAGGTTAATACTAAAAAAAAAGGGAACAAGTAAGTATTTTTGTTCATGATTCATCCTTATAATCAACTATTAAATATTATTCACATGTATTTTTTTAAGTATTGAGTCATCATCGTCTACTACAAAAACCCAAAAATTACATTGCTTCAATTTGCAAAATTTACTTACATTGACTTTCCCTTCAGGAATTAAAGTTATTCTGCTGTCTAATTTCTCAGTGCTCGAATCTTTGATATTGATAGTCAAAACGAAATTGGAGTGATTTCTTAACCAAAAAATGTCATTACCTTCCTTTACCAAGGCAAGGAGCGCAGGATCAAATTTTGAGAGATTATCATGTCTGTAAATTAAATTAAAGTGTGACCTCAGTGCTAATGATATCGTACTGAAATCGTTCATTTTCTTTGAGTTGGGTATAAATGCAATAGTCAGTGAATATAATTGATCGACTTTAATATCTTCTATTTTATCTGGAATCAGCATCTGTATATTGGATGTGTTCTTAGCAAGTAAAAATAAAGGAGGGGTTACGACAAAACGACCTTCATCGTTTCCAGAAATGTTGGTTTTGACTAAATAATCATTTTCATTGTCATTGATGATTTTTATAGGCAAACTCTTGGTATTTTGATTAATTATAAAACGGGTTCCAACGACAGAAACACCTGCCCGAGAGTCCGTACTCAACATAATCAGAGACAATGTTAAGATCAAAATTACTCTAGTCATAAGAGATTTCAAATGATGTGACACCAGTGACTTTCCCGGGAGACATTTCTCCAGATGTTTTAACATAAGCGGCGTAGAAACTTAGTTTATTTATATCCGATGAATGAGTTACATTAAAACTACTAAAATTATTCCTGATGTCCAGGTTAGTTATATTCATGTCATATAATCCAATGGCTACACCATTTGCTTGACCCTCTGCACCAGAATTAATCTGAAGCAAATTAGGCATTTTCTCATCGCTAGCTCCAATAAATCTCACGTTGACTGTGTTAATTTCTAAAGGACAATTTTCAATTATTATATTAAATGGTGTTAGACCAAAAGGAACTCCTAAACTTTTACCATTTAAAAGTCCAGTCGTCATGTTAACAACGGAGTTATCGCTCCCGGAAGAAAGAGAACAAGTTGATGAACTTAATTTTGCGCTGACATTTATAGTTATCTGCTCTGCACTAGCTGGAAAGCAGGTAAAAATAAGACCCAGAAAAACTAAGAATTGTTTAATCATAATACATATCCAGGAAAAGTACTGATGACGCGTCACCAGCTACAACAGGAACTGCGACCGCTCTGTATTGCAAGAAGAATTTTAAATTATATTTTTCAGTTGTTACAGTTGAACCCAGAGCTAACTTGGTATTCAAAGGAATTCGATTACCTTTATCATCTAATATTTCAATAGCAAGCCCTTGCGCAAGAGGCTCCGACAGATTTGGTTGGCCCTTAATCTTTAGCAACGTCGGATCCAGTTCATTGGCCTCACCTGTAAATTGGTAAGAAATATTGCTCGAAGTTCCCAGGCAGTCTAAACCAATGTCTATCTCTTCCTTTTTACTCACATTCCCTGGCGCTTTGAAGGTTGATGTATTCAAGTCAGAAAAAACAACATTCTTGGTTAGGTCTTCACTATTTACATTACAATTTTGATCTCTCAAGGCGCCATTTATACTCACCATCACATCAGCAGCATAACTGCGTAGGGTTATAGCGTTGATCATAACAAACAAGAAAACATACAGGGAAAATTTAAGTTTCAAAGCCCATCACTCCTCAGTGACATTCGACATGAGTTCTATTTATTGTTCTAGATTTAAAATTCTCGTCATAATGTATTACGAATTTACAAGTATCCTCTTCATCCCATTTTACTTTATATGTGGCATTGTTACTGACTCCAGTCAGATATACTGTTCCATCATCATTGGCAATAGCGAATGAGTTATTTCCTTCTTCGCTCACAATTGTTCCAAATCGTATAGGCCTGTTTTTATATTTAACCGAAACTAAGAAGTTATAACCTCTTTTAACATCAAAAACTACTTTCGATACAGCGCCTCGCGTTGGAGCCACTTTGATAACTCTGCCTTCTACATCAAAGTCATCACCAAATGTTAAAGGATCCAATTCAACATCATTATAATGATATGGTGATGCATAGGGTATAAGAGCGTATCCATGCTTATCTATAGTAATGTTTTCTCCTGCTCGGTTAATTCTTGCTCCGCTAGCACCAGCAGCTTCAACCAGGATCGCAGTGTCATTCGCTTGTTGAGAGAAAACAATACCATTTTCATGTGCTAAAATAGAACCGCTAACTCCGTAATCTGCTTGTTTTGTTACAGGGGAGAATGTTAAACCTGATTTAAACCTTGCATAATCAGACTTATAATTAGCGGAAAAATATGTTGTATTGTTATCATGTTCTCTGTTGACACTTTGATTTATATTATAATCCATTCTATTGTCCAACGCAGTACCATACAAGCTTGTGTTATTATTGTATGTTTCATCTTGTTTGTTATAAGTATAGCTATTGGAAATATATGCAATATTGTTCCCCCCGCGACCGGAAAGGGGTATGGTAAAAGATACAAAAAACAAATTATTTTTTGTTTTATTGTACTCATATTTATTAAAACTTAAGGACAGCATCATGTTATTGAGTTTGTTAAAGGTTTTATTCCAACCTGCCTGAATGTTTTTCGATGTACCGCCGTTCCAATAATCCGTAGTATTACCCCATAGAGATAACTGACCAAAATTGTTTAGATTTTGGGATATATTCCACTGATATGAAGCTTTTCTTGCACCGGAATAAATATAGTTCACAGACTCTCCAGTAACCGGGTCAATATACTGGTTGTTATTTTTCTGAGCAGCTTCATTAAGTGAGTAATAATTAGATGTTGAATATCTATAGCCGGTTATCTGTATATTTGTTCCAATATCTTGGAAAGACTTTGAGTACAGGACTCTATAGGATTGTCCAACTTCTTTGTCATGCGCATCCTCAGTGTAATATGAATTGATCGCATCAAATGATAGCGCACCAATCCCACCTAAATCTTTTGCTAAACCGAGTCCTAAGGATCGATAGTTTCCTGATAACTGAGTGCCACCATAAATTGTAGTTTCATGCGGCAAGCCAAATGAAGCAGAACCTTGAAAAAATGATGCTTTCTTGGCAGCCTGGAGATCAAGTTCGCCTGCTGTAGCAGAATAGTTATATAGTCCCGTTTTTAACAAATTAGGCAATGTAGAGTAGGGAATTATAAAATTTTTAACAGTACCGTCTGCAGCAATGAGTTCTACCTGATAATCACCACTGCTACCTACAGGGTTCAAATCCTTAATATCGTACGGGCCTGCATCAACATAAGTTTGGTATACAATTACACCATTTTGTCTAATTGTTAATTTTGAGCGGCTATCTGCTATACCTTTAATCGGAGGTGAATACCCTCTTTCACTTTCCGGGCGCATTTCTTCAGATGTAGCCAGTGTAACACCAGTATAGGTAAGTGAATCAAAAATATTAGATCCTAATGAATTTTGACCTATAATTAGATTGCTTTTTAGCCCTTGAATAGCTCTGCTCGCAAAGACGTTATTTATCTTTTTTTCATTGTGATGACTTACACCGTAATGACTCTGATTCCAGTAAATATTACCGTTTAAACGCCATGCTCCGTAGTTGAGCTTATTGTTAAAACTAAAATAAGAGGATGAAAAGTCGGAGTTATTTTTGTTTTTTGAGTTACTCCCGGTAAAGTCATAATTACTAATAAATACGGGAATGCCATCATCCCAGTCTCTTACATCGGCCAGGGTAGAGCGTGTGGCATCGAGATATATTTGAGGTATAGATATTCTCAGAAGCAGCTTCGACATCTCGACTTGATATGATGAGCCATTAACATTTTTTTGTAAGTCTATGCATTTACTATTATCTCCAATAGCTTGCAATTTCTTTTTTAGACTATCGTTAAATGGCATAAGGTCAACTAACTCAGATGTGAAGCACGGTTCAACTTTTTTTTCCTTCGAATTCACTTCGACAAAACGAATTTTACTGTTCTTGATGAATTTATCGCCTACATAAACATCAAAATAATAAACACCAGGTGTAACATTATTATTTTTAGATATAAATGATAAATCATGCAGAGAAGCTACGTCACTTCCTAAGAACAATGGATTGAAATAATCCTCAGCATGTACCTGAGCTATGCGTACAAAAAGCAAGGCAAATGTAATAAATCTTAAGGAATACATTTCTAGATCCAATCGTTTATTTTTTTTAAAATTAAGACTATAACTTGCATGTGTTATTATTCACTTGCACGCCATAATCGTTGATGAAACTATATTTTACTTCTGATCCTGGTGATTTTATAGCAATGCTTACATTGCCAAATGGGGAAATTGTTTCCGCCTTAGAAACTTCTTTGTTATTGATGCTAACGTTTACCATATTCACGTAGTATTGTGATGTGTTTTTAATTTGTAATGTTTTATCTTCAAACTTGCAATCTAGTTTTTTTGCAGCATCGCTCGATTCGCCATTTAAATTATTTGGTCTTATAAATAATTTTATTTTTGTTGTAATTGAAACCAATAGTGAATTATTAAGGTCTTGTTCCTCTTTGCTTAAAGATGGGATCACTTTAGCATTGAAATAAAAAAGCTCCTCTCTGTCATTGGGTAATCTATTTTTATCACCAGCATAAACAATACGTAATACGCTGTCAGTATTTGCATTTAACACAAATAGTGGTGGCGTCACAATAAAGTCATCAATCTTATTTCCATGCTTATCGGTAACCCAAGATTGCACGAGGAAATTATTTTTTTTATCGTTATTAAATATTTTTATCGCAGTTTGACTTTTATCTGCTGGATATATTAAACGAGTAGCCCCTAACGATACCCCTTCGGCGAAGGCAGGGGAGATAGTAAAAGTTAAAATGAGTAACATTAAAAATTTAAATTTCAAAGTTTTCCCCTAGGGTTATTCATTTATTAGCTGGTCTCAAGTACCAGCTAATATTATTATTTAGTTATAGGTCAGCATGAAATTTGCTACGGACTGAACTTTGCCAGCACCAACTACAGCTGCAGTGGAAACATAATCCGCTGCAAAATTAATAGTAGATGTAGCACCTTCGCTCAATGCTACTGGTGCGGTTTGTCCAGTAGCAAGTGCTAAGGCTTCATTATTTGGCCCATAAATCTGCAACCCGACATTTGTTGCAGCGCCAGCGCCTGCATTGTTTGCCAGAAGGTTAGGTGAAGTCGCATCAGATTGCCCTGTGAAACTTACGCTGACATTTTTATATGTTGTCGTGTCGCAATCTTGTAAAGAAATGGTGAATGGTTTACGTGCATTAGCTGCCTGGTCTTTAGAAGTAAATACGCTTGATCTCACTGTATCCAGATTAACAATTTTATTTGTGTCGCCACTGGCAACAGAACATGCGCCTTTAGTGATTTCTCCATTAAAAGTTACCTGGCCGCCAGCTGTTGTAACCGGCACAACTTCATCCTCAGCATAAGCAGCTGATGCTGAAATTAAAAAACCTAAAGCAAAAGCAGGCAATAACACATTCTTCATTTTCATAAAATCTTCCTTGTTGTATTTACTAATGTTAAGTGTTGAGAACGCTATCCCGGCAGAAAATTATTTCAGACATACCGAGAAGCGGAGCAAGTTTAAAGGTATCAATTCTCCTAAATCAAGTTGGTTCTAATATCCATTTCACACTTCACTGATGATATTTGCAGGTATAATCCTAAAAATCTCATCTTTGTTAAATTAAGATTTTCCTCAGTTTGAATTTTAAAAATACTTCCAAATCAATATTTTTTCGTACAGTAAACATCATTCAGTTAGGAGTAATCACATATTTAATGGATTCTTAAGTTATATAATTAGTTATAACAAGGTGCCTTGCCTGATAAAACGCCTGAAATTAATTGTCAAAAACATTCATTAATAATTTTTTTGCATTTTTTCACCTCCTCAATACTGCCTTACTACCTTTTTAAAGCCATGAGTTGGATGCGAAATCCCCAAAGAGTAATGTCTTCCTGAGACATATGAGGTCATCCCCATTCCGACCAACAGATCATCAGTATTCTCCGCGAGACTGAAGCTGGGGTATCCGCCCGTAAACTCTGCCGCAAGCACGCCATTTCCGCTGCCATGTTTTACACCTGGCGTAAGAAGTATGGCAGTATGGAGGTGCCTGAGGTTATGCGCCTATTGAGGAAGAGAATGCCAGACTTACGAAGCTGCTTGGCGAAGCCATGCTGGATAAAGAGTCGCTTCAGGTGGATCTTGGGCGAAACTACTGACGACAGACCAGAAGCGGGAAGCCGTGATGATGAGGTGTAATGCGAGCGGTCTGTCGCAACGTCGTGTCTGCAGGCTTATAGGTTTATCCCTGTCGACCTGCCGCCATCAGGCTCAGCGTTCGGCTGCTGATACGCATTTATCAGGGCGCATCACTGAGCTGGCACTGGAGCCCAGTGCGTTTTGGCTACCGACGTATCTGGCAGTTGCTGCGCAGTGAAGGGCTTCATGTTAATCATAAGCGCGTGTACCGGCTTTATCACCTCTGTGGCCTGGGCGTAAAACGCAGAAGACGTTGTAAGGGGCTGGCAACAGTAGGTCTGCCGCTGCTCCGTCCGGCGGCGCCCAATCTGACCTGGTCGATGGATTTGATCGTGGACGCATTGGCTACCGATCGCAAGTTCAAGTGCTTTACCTGCGTGGACAACTTCACGAAGGAATGCCTGACCCTTTGGAATTTCATGCGTGCAGGTCACGCGTGTTCTGGACAGCATTGCGCTGTTTCGCGGCTATCCGGCGATGATAAGAACTGATCAGGACCCGGATCTTACCTGCCGCTCGCTCGATCAATGTGCCTTTGAGCATGGCGTGGAGCTGCGACTTATCCAGCCCGGCAAGCCGACACAGAACGGATTTATTCAGAGTTTAAACGGATGCTTTCGCGATGAATGCCAGAATGAACACAGGTTCAGTGACGTCAGTCATCCTAGTAAAACCATCACTGAATGGCGCCATGATTATAATGAGTGCCGCCTGCACTCGCGCTGAATTATCAGACGACGTCTGAATTTGCGGCGATCCGGAGAAAGGGTAATTCTGATTGTGAAAGATCCGACATTACTAAGTGAGCGTTGTATCTAATCCTGGGGGCAGGTCAGTACGTCATGCCTGGTCAATATAAATTTTAACGCAGGCGTGCTCAGCGGACGGATGACAGAAAGAGTTGCAATCCCAGAGGGGTGCACCGGATAAAATAGGAAGGCGTCACGTTCTGAATTGATTATAGACACCGATAACGATTCAGTTATCCGGCGTGAGGACTGTAAACTTAGGGACTTAACAAGGCTACCAGTTTGAACAATTGTTTTGGTATAACTCACATTGAGTATGATCCTGCCATCAGTTGCCCGGGAGATATCACGAACACGGAGACGGTCTAATTCACTGATACGCAGCAGCGTGCTGTAAGCGACATGCAGAAATGCCAAACCACGTTTATCGCGAAGCGATAAAGAGTCAGACCATAACGCATCAAGCTCAAGCAAATCCTCGAGACGAAAGGTTACCATTTCCAGAGATGCCGCAGGCAGATACTTCGTTTCCTTTCTGTGTAAGTTTGAACCTGCACCAATACCTGTTACCACAAAGCTGTCGGCATTAATTTGGGCTTAAAAGATTTGTTCGTCACCGACAGGTGATTCAAAACCAACAATCCGCTCCACACGGCTATATCATCAAGGGACAAAATGATAGATACAATTCACAATTCATACTTATTCTTTAATAATTAATATTTAATCATTTCTATAGTTTTTTTCCATGATATCAATCATCACCCCTTCATGCGCCTGAAGGTTACGGATGTAACGCATTAATGTTTCAGGCTTTTTCCAAGTTCCTTCCTGCATAATCTGAGCAACGGCATAGCCACGTCCCGCCATGTCCTGTGCAGCTCCTACGCGGGCACTGTGACCCGTCCAGGTCATGTAGCGTCCTTTATTTGGCGTGATAGTTTCAGCTGTTCCAATCGTACGCCACGCCTTGGTGAATATAAATTCTAACGCAGGCGTGCTCAGCGGACGGATGACAGAAAGAGTCGCACTCCCAGAGCGGTGCACCGGACAAAAGAGGAAGGCGTCAGGTTCTGAATTGATTCCAGACACCGATAACCATTCAGTTAGCCGGCGAGAGGACTGTGAACTTAGAGACTTGACCAAGCCGCCAGTTTGAACAATTGTTTTGGTGTAACTCACATTGAGTATGATCCTGCCATCAGTTGCCCGGGAGATATCACGAACACGGAGACGGGCTAATTCACTGATACGCAGCAGTGTGCTGTAAGCGACATGCAGAAATGCCAAATCACGTTTGTGGCGAAGCGATATAGAGTCAGACCATAACGCATCAAGCTCAAGTAAATCCTCGAGACGAAAGGGTACGGCCTGACCAGTACGTTCACCAGAGACGACTGCGACACGATTTATTTTCTTCACTGCACGAAAAACCAGCGGTGAAGTATTAGGAGGAGTTAGGCCAGCGTTACGGTGTAACATAGAAATCAAGGAACCATGCGTCGCAATCGTTGAAGAGGCACGACCGTTCTCTTGCAGCCAGTTCAGGTAATCGCGAAGGTCGACCGGAAGCATGGGCAAAAACGAGCGGTTATGTTCAATCGACCATCTGTGGCAGATCCTTATAACGCTCATTAGCTGTCGCCACGTATTTGGCGAAAAAGCTTCTTTGTCTTGAACAAATTCCTTAAGCCTGGCTAGAGCATCCTCTTCAGCCTGGATAGCCGGTAGCGTCTGTTGGGTTGGTGTTAATTTGCCCATATATAGCTTAGAAAGCGCACTCCCGGTCACTGGCGACGCTACGTGGATTCTGAGAAAAATGCAGGGGACTTACCTTGCAGATTTCACGTAGCGTAACCTTGATGTTCTGCAGCGAAAAATCATCTGCGACTGTAACTACTGTATAGATTACCAGTTCGTTCATAAAATAGCTCACTTTATATAAGTCCCATTATATAAAGTTATGATTTGAATGATGATCAGAGGAGTGGTTAAATATTTGGCCTGTCATTCATAAATGAAATTAAACTGGTTTAAAATGATACGCTTAGAGTAAAAAATGTGGAGGGATGTTATATTTTTTTGAAAGGCTTTTTAGGATTCAAAAGATGAACTCTCTAGAGCTCAAGATCATGCAGACATTTTCAATTTGTAATCGTTGGCTTAGGAAATCGTGGCCTCGGGGCTGACATCTGTACGGAACGTCCGGCTTCGATAAACTTCAGAACGGCGATGATCTGGGGCTCAGTGAATCGGATCTTACGCATAGCGATCTCCTCGGGTGACATAATCAGTATGTGGGGAGATCGCTATAAGTGAATGGGCCGTTTTAGCGGGGTACTCACATCAGGTCTACCTGATGGCGTTGTGAATGCGGCTGCTGGGCCAGGAGTAAAAGCCACTGGGATGAACATCCAGCACCCTACAAAGCAGGCGAACAGGCCAGAAACAGGTGTTGTCGCGGATAAAGGCGTACCCCAGTCGGACATAAAACATGGGGTAGTGGAGGATTAGGAATGAAGCGTACTTTTACGGCAGGAGAAGAAGAGTTTGTTTTCGAATATTCTGTAGGCAATTTTTATAAATGCATTGTTGGGATAATGTTTAATTAGGCTTGGTAACAGGTTGATTTTTTCGAGCACTACGCTTTCAGGAATAATCCTAGGAAATGTAATTTTAAGAAAAAATACTTTTTTTCATGAAACCCTTGATAAGCTACAAGCAATGTATTTTTTAGTTATATATACTAACATTCTCTAAAAAACAACGTTATTATCCATTTTTATATAATTATCGGTTTTTAACACCAATACATTAAGAAAATACATCATTACTCGAGGTATTGCCAGCAAGTTAATTTCATATTCTAATGAATATCTGTAAGGGGCTGTGGATGATATAACTTTAATAGGTTTAACTATTTTAGATTAACCTAGATGAATATATTTAACACTACGGCTACACCATTTTTGAATAATTGTGGTTTTTATATTTTTTATGTTTATCAATAGTAATATCACTGTACTTAAAAAAATTAAAAAAATTATTAAAAAATGCATGTATCATTAGAAATGATGCATCTCTACTCACTGCAGGAATTTATTTATATGTAAAAATTTATATTTTGAAGTGAATGCATGATGCTTTGTATATTTATTGCTATCATGTTTTTTACGTTATCGTTGTAGTTAATGTTCCTGGGAATTAGTTACCTAATTTTCCAATCTTTCAAAAGTTTGTTCTTCCTGATAATTGATTTGGTTCGAGCGGGTGAGTGGTAAAACGTATTTGGTTCTGGCTTCTGACAAAGGCTTTAACGTGCTGGGCAGGTATCAGTCTGAGGTTGTATCCCATCGTTCTGAAGGTTCTGCCCCAGAAGTGCGAAGTAGAGCATGCCTCTATCGCGATAAGCGTTCCGGGCTCGAAGTGTCGAACGCAATCCAGCAATTTTGAACGGGAGATCTTCTTGTTATATGCAATTGAACCATCAACCATCCAAACGCATACCTGAAAAACAGATTTGGCAATGTCGATACCAACAAATCTGATTGTGTTCATGTGATATCACTCCTGAATTAATTGCAGTCAATAGAGTATGGCACTGGCTACTTCAGGGAGGGGCGTCCATAACATCACTACAATTGGAAATAAATTTATTTTGCATTCAGCCAGTGCGGCTTTTCATATTTTTATCTTTCCCCCGCAACTGTTTTAGCTTCATTCGCGCATGGCAAACCGCCTGCCGACTTCTCCCGATAAACAATTTATGTAGTTCAGCCAGTTCCAAATGTAGGTTTTGCTTCAACAATGCCAGTTCATCCTTACTCCACTTACGTCCCCTCGGGCACCGTAATCCGAGTGCGTAGGCCTGATTTGAAACCGAAAATACCGTTCTGTCTGGTAGCCTTTTGGCGGCATGGATACCTTCCAGCGCATAATATTTTCGCAGGATACGATTTTCTTTCTCGCTCCAATGTCGCCGATAAATTCCCAGAGAATTGACCTTCGTCATGATGCCTGACCTCGTACGCCGGGGTAACATCGCCAGCAGCGTATCCATATCCGCACCGGCAGTATAATGCGCCAGCAGCACCTCCAGTTCAGCGTCACTCCAGAAGTTATATTCAGCACAGCATCCCAGCCGGTTCGCCATACTTTTCACTGATACCCTAGTTCGCCCCAGATAAACCCCGATTTCCGCTGCTGACAAAGAACCATAGTTTTGCTCCACAAACCGTATTTCGTCCACAGTCCATGCAACCCGACTATTTCGGTTACCAGGATTCGTCATAACCCCACTCATCTGGTAGTTTTCTGCTGCAATAGCGGTTCTTGCACGTCGGCCTCGGTCAGCAAGGCGTATCTAGCGATAAGCTGTTTCAGGTGCATCTCCATCTCGGCCTTTTCAGCAACAGGTAATGATTGCCCTGCCGGAGTGTTTGCCAGTATCCGCAGTTGTTCTTCTGCCGGTATAGCGCCATTAAACGACTGCAAAGTGGTGAATACGAAAGATTTTAGTTCGCTGACTGTCATGTATTTTCCCTTCTTTTCATCCAGCCCGTTTAGTCGGTCACTCAGTTGCTGCAACGTCGTCATACCTTGATGCCAGCCATTCAGGTTTTCTATCGGCAAGGCTGAAGCATTAAGCTGCTGTTGCCACTGCTGTGCCAACGGTTTAGCCTTCTCCGGCCACAGAGCCTGAGCCTGTTCTACCAGCTGTCGACTGTAGTTGAGAGTCCAATACGGCGGTAACTGATTTAGGCGGGTGAGTTGCTGCTGTGTATCCGTAATGAGGGCCTCAGATAAGGGAGCTTGCTGACGAAGGATCTCAAGTTGCCTGGCTGAGAGTACCGAAGGTAAAGGAGCCAGCGATGCAGCAAGCTGTGCCTGTAGCGGATCCTGACGGTGCAAGTAGAGCCAGCCCCAAACCGCTACGCTGCCTGCCATAAGCATGGTAAACATTCCCATGGCAAACGGCTTCCATAACTTTTTAGGAGCAGGGATCGTCGTCAACACCTCCACGTTCGGCTGAAGTTTCGGCTGCGCAACATACACCCACTTAACTGAGTTAACCGGTTCATTTTTTTCTGCAATCGGAACACCGGTTACGGTATCAGTAGACGTCCCCATGCCATTTATTACCGTCGCAGGAATTACGATACTGGGCTGAATGACAGAACCAGTGTCTGATGCGCCGTCGCTGTTTTCCAGTCGGGATGCACTGTTATGCATCAGAGTGCGCAACGTATCGAGCTGGCTTAAATGTTTGAGCTCTAGACGCTGTAGTACTGCCCCCAGGCTGGTAAGCAGTTGTTCCGCCTGATAAAGCTGACTGAGGTTGCTGTAATTTAGTGGGAGCGTGCGCATCAGCTGCTGTATCCGTTGGCTCAGACCGCTGAGGATTTCCATCCGAGCATGTATCGGCTGCGGCCAGAGCGTACTCCACTGATGGCTTATCAGGGCTTCCAAGATCGACAACCCTTCATTCAGACCGAACAGCCCGGCAAGATGAGTACGGGCAAGCGCATACCAGGCCGCCGTTTGCAGCTCCACGCCGTTTTGCTCAAATAAAGAAAGACAGAGTTTTTCGGCATATCGCCAGTTCACATCGGGCCGGGCGGGATGGGACAGTTTAGCCAGTTCATCGCGCAGGGCGGCATAATCCGGCAACGTGCGCGGATCGCTGCCGGTTTTAAGTTGCTTAAAATTATTCATAGAGGATTTCCGTTACTGCTAAAAATGAGGGTAATGAAGGCGAGCAGCATGGCAGCTGGGTAATAACCCTTCGAGCGTCGCGAAAAATGCCTCTTCGTCAAACTCATGCACGGGCTCTGACAACAGGCATACCCGGGTGCAACACCACTCAGTGCACTTGCCCACGCGCATAAACAGCCGACAAATACGCGTCATATTCCCCCCGGCGCAGAGGTTCACCTCCACGCATCCCGTCACGCCCTGGCCGTACAAAAATAGAGGCGTGAATGTTATCGTCCTGTTTTCGTAGCGAAGAATAATACCCGGCACCTCAAAAGCCCGTTGCCCGACCAGCAGGTCGATGAGTGATACTGAGGTGCTTTCAATACCGATGCCGGTCTCCTTCAGCCACGCATCCATGCGCGTATGAAGCTGAGTGAGTCGCTGACGAAACGCCGCAATATCGGCCTCAGTCTTACTGCCAAATGTCCCGCAAGAGGGCTGCAGTCCCTGGAGTTTTTTAAGAAAGCTTGTTTTAGCTGACATGCGTTACCTGGAAAGCTTGAGGAGATGACAACCTACATTCGGATGTTAGGGGCGAGATACTGCTGCTGCCTCATATGCCTGATGAGCACCCGCCCTTCCGGCATGAATTCGGTGCCGTAGCGCACCAGACCTATGCCTTTCAGCTCGGCGTCGATGGCGTAACGCAACTCGCCGGGCACCTCCTGCTCGAGAAGGCTCACACTCAGGGCCTGCAGGCGAGGCTCATACTTCAACAACACACCGGCAAGCGTATCAATAAGCGCATGTGCGGTGCCGGGCATGCCCTGTAACATTTTGGTCATGTCCGGCAGGCCGTAATCCGGCAAATGACTGAGCGTTCCTGCGCGGCAGTTGAGGATGCGCTGCATGTTGTCGAGCACCGAGAGCACCACCTGATCGTCTTCTCTGACCTGATTAAGCGCGAGGCCGCCGGCAAAGTTGCCCAGCAGCATTTCGTAAAGTGAGGGGGAGCGGGAGCCGAGCATCATTTTTTCTCCGCAAGCAGGGCCAGCGTGTTATTGCCCAGTTCGAGAGTGCGCGGTTTATCCGGATCCAGATCTTCACGGGTTAACACCAGACGCCACTGACCCTTGGCTAAATCCGGATTACGGAACAGGCCCACGACCGCCACAAATTTAGCATCCTTTTCCATCGGCATATCCAGCGATGCTGCGCTGCCCGGCTTCACGACGACGTTACGGCTGGCGAGAAGATCGTCTTTCAGCGCGTCATCGCCGTCGCCTGCCAGCTGCTGATAGACCGTTTTCTGGAAGTTTTTATCATCGCGCAGCTGATAAACGCGCACCAGCACCGGCTGTGAGGATGAGTTCGCCTCTGTGGCATCGGTATTGAGGGCTTCACGGGCGGTGAAATCCAGATGCAGTACTTTTATTTGCTTATAAAACAGAGATTTTGTGGCTGAGACGGTGCCGTCGGCCACCGTTTGGGTCAGACCGCAGCCGCTCAGTAATAAAACCAGCGCAGGCAGCCAGAGTTTACTTTTTAAAGTGGTATTTAATAACACGACCATTTCCTTCCTGATGCATATCAGGAGCCATGCCGTTGTAGCGGCCCAGCTCCACGGTAAAGTAGTCGGGGATATCCTCTGACGGTGCGTCATCGCCCAGTCCCAGCACGCCGGTCAGCCCCAGCCGTATCTGTGAATCCCCCAGCACGGGCGCAGGCAGCAGGTGCGTCGGCATCGTCAGCTGAATACAGGCCTTGTAGCGCCAGCCCAGATACACCCGCAGCAGTACCTGAAAATCCGCATAAATCTGACCGTCCGGCAGCCATTCACCGGCTTCGTCAGGGTCTGATGTGTGCAGGGAAATCAGCAGCTGGCTGTTGGCATCGGTCGCTTCATCCCCCATCACTGTGTAACCATCGAGCCAGTAAGCCCCTTCGTCAGCAAATGCCATCGGCGCGGCGATGTGCACGGTGCGCAGGCAATGCGGCGTGATATCCACCAGCGTAGACGGCGCTAACAGCCGCACCAGCGCCTGCACGCCTTCCGCCGTTCTTCCCGGCTGGCGCATAACGCCGAGCAATGCCAGAAAGCGTGAGGTAGGTGTCGCAAAATGTTGTTGCGAACCGGGGATCCCCATGCCAATCAGCCCCAGCAGACTTTGCGATGTATTGTCTTTGCCGCCTGCTTCGAAGGTGGCCGGATACGAGTATTTCCGCCAAATGCGGTAGAACTGCGTCATGATGCGGTGGTTGAAAATATCGAGAAAACCTTCGAGCGCCTCATGTCCTTCGCGCTGCTGGGTGATATCGTCGATATACGATGTCGGCAGCGGCGAATCCACCCCGTACAGCCCCATAAACGTGGTGCGCACCGTTGGCGGCGCATCGGGATGTTCTTCATCCGTTTCGAAGGCTTTGAGTTCACTGACCGGGAACCCCATGCCCGGATGCGGGCGAAAACGCACCGGATCGTCGGCAGGATTGGCGGTGCTCCCCAGCGGCTGGCTACCCGGTTGTTGTTCCAGTAACTGACAAAAGCGGAAGAAGTTGATCTTGCCGATGTCGCGCTCAAGCCTGGCGTTTAGCCGGGAATGCGCGGCTTGTGATTCTCTTCCCATTCCAGGCGTTCTCCTGTCGGTTGCAGTATCAGGGTCAGGCGGTTAAACAGATGAATATCGGTGTACAGCGCAAAGAAGCGGCTGAGCATTTCACCGAACAGGCAGATATCGCCGGTACCGGCAAAGCCGTTGCTGTCGAGCGTGATTTCGATATGCACGCCGCGCAGCAGATAACCGCGTTCAAAGCGTTCGATCTCGCTGTGCTTCACTTCAGCGATGGCATCCAGACGGCGGCGGTTCATCTCATTTTCCGTCCAGTCATACAGCGCCAGCGTGCCGCGCAGGACTTCGGCGTTATCCATCATCCACAGGAAGCTGCTGCCCAGATGGCTCAGCACCCGCCAGTGAAAACGGTCGCGGTTCGGCGGATAACACGGCATCGACGGCACGGACAGATTGCGCACCCGCACATTGGCCCCGGTGGATTTCACCGCGGTATCCAGCACCGTGCTTTGCAGGGATTTGCGGGGTAACTGGCCGTTGGTACCGGTCAGGCTCAGGGACAGGTTTTCGTTCTCCGGTACGGTGTGGTTATCAAACGCCTCACCGCCCAGCACCAGCCACGTATCGTGCAGGCCGGAAGGGCCACGTTTGACGCGTGTATGGTAGTAATACTCCGGCGCGTCGTGGCGCAGCATCCCGCCTTTGTGGCGGAAGCTGGTAAACGGCACATACGCCTGATGCCCGGAATGTTTGGAAGAGATCACCGAATCCACCGAGTAGATCTCGGTATAGCCATCCTGCACGCGCATCGGGTGCAGGAGATATTCCGTCTGCAACGAGGAGAGCGAGAGCGGATCAGATTCCAGCGAGAACAGGTTAATGACGGGCACGCAGTGCAGCCGCAGATGTTTTTCCGAGAACGAGAAATCATGTTCCCAGCGCTTTTCCAGCACGACTTCTATTTCAAACCACGCCAGCTCGGCCGGTAAGGCCACGGTTTCCAGCCCTTTCAGCGCGGCGAACATAAATTTTTCGCGGAAGGTGAAGTATTCCAGCAGCAACTGATAACCGCTGAACGCGCTGTCACCTTTTGGCCACAGCTGGTCTTGCTCGCTAAAGCCCTGCGGCGCGAAGAATGCGTCCAGCGGCTGACGGTCGGATTGCCCCGGCAGACGGATCCACAGTTTGTCGGTATTGAGCGTTAAGGCTTCATGCAGGGCGCAGGCCAGCGGCGCATCGGCATCAAAATAAAGCGGCAGATGGCTCAGGGACATTTTGCTCCAGTCGGCCAGCTCACCGCAGTGAAAACGCAGACGGATCACCGAGCGACCGTCGGGTTCGCTATCCAGCACCGCGCGGCTGAGCGAAAGCGGCAGCAGCTCAATATCCTGCGTGGTGGTGTAGCGGCATCGCGTGCGACGCTCTCCTATCGGACGGGAAAGCACTTCAAAGCCTTTGCTCACCGCCATGCGTTCTTTCATTCCCTGCCATTCGGGGGTGAATTCCACAATCGACAGCGAAGGAATGGTGCGCAGATAGTGCGGCCACAGCAGGCTGACCAGCCCTTCGGTCAGCTCAGGCAGATCGTCGTCGAGTTTTTCCCGCAGCCGCCCCATCAAAAAGGCAAAGCCCTCAAACAGGCGTTCTACATACGGGTCCCGGGCCCCGGCTTTATCCAGATTCAATCCGGCAGCGCGGTCAGGGTGCGCACGAGCAAATTCTTCGCCCGCCTCGCGCAGGTAACGCATTTCGGCGTCAAAATAACGCAGGGTTAAGTCGTCCATGGGTGTCTTATCAGTTTCTGAGTAGCCAAATGGCACAGGCAAGGGATCACCTGTGTGGAAATTAAATGAGTTAGCAACTATTGGGGGTAGAAATCGCGAGTTTTAGTTATGACATTGGCAATGCGTTAATTTTATCCCGCTGCAAAGCAATCATCGTTTCAGTTTGTTCGTATCGCTGTTGCTCAATAAGTTGCGTTTGCTGATGGGTGGTTACGCCTGGTACATGGGTGAATGCGGTCACCTGTCCGGCGTCGGGCACCATCGTCAGAGGTTGCTGAGTGTTGAAATCCAGCGGTTCCGCTTTCAGTAATGTTGTTTTAGTGGCATCAACCGCTTCCGATACTTTCTCTTTGGCTGATTTAGGTAAGAAACGGAAAATCACGCTTTTGGTCGGGTTAAGCGCCCCGGCAACATTACCCGCAACGGTCATCAGTGAGAGCTCTTTATTGCATTTTTCGCCGAAATAGATCATCCGGTAGAGGAAATAACTTCCCCAGGGTTCCCGGCTGCCCAGTGCGTAATGGAGGAACCAGGCGCGGGAGTCATGTACCTGATCGTCAAACAGTGCACGAACTAAACCGCTGGGTTGCGTGGCGTTACTGGCTTCACCTTGCGGAGGGAACAGGGTGTCGACATGCAATTTCCCCATACCTTTGATCAGCAGAAAATCACGCCCAACATCGTCGGATCGGAGCAGATAAATCGGCGTGAGCGGGATGGTTTCCAGAATAAAATGGGGCATGCTGGTGTAACTGCGAAAGTCTTCGCGGTAATCCTCACCGAACTCAATCGCCGCCTGTTTAAGCTGGGTTTGATCGAGTTTCGGGTCAAAGTCCTTGGTGCCGGGGAATAAGACCGGCGCAGGATCACCCGGTCGCTGTGCAATCCGTTGGTCTTGCCTTCTCTTTTTCACATAGTCCACTTTTATCTCGTATTCTTTCTTCGACGCCTTCATATGAGTAGGCTCACTGTCTGCATCCGAAGCGCGTTGATAAAACGGCGTGATAAATAAGGTTTTGTCGGCGTAGCGGTTAATGCGCCATGCGGTGATCCAGGCAATCTGGTTGTCAATCGCACTTTCCAGGGTGACCTTGGCCGGTATGGGATCAAATTGTGCGGCCTGTTCATCGGTGAAATCCTGAGGTGCGGCAGGCAGGCCTAGCGTGACTTCGCGCCAGGCGTTGAATCGGGTGATGAGATCTGGGGATATAATGAAGTGATTCTCCACATCTAAAGACATGCCTCGCCAGATGTCCTTTTTTAAATCGGTCTCCAATACGCTCCCAGAAACTTTTAAAGGAGCCCCGATAGAAAATGCACTGGCATAAAGCTCATGTAATGCAATTTGTGAAAGTAATAAACCATCATCTTTTCCATTCGCTTTGCCTTGGTCACCCGGCGGATAACCTCCACCTAAATCCGAATGCATACCCGGATAAAACACTTCTACACTGTTCGCTGGGTATTGGCCGTTTGTACGGCGGATAGAATCCAGTGGGAAGCATAGCCGTTGCTCATGGGCGGAAACCAGATGCACACATTTTTTAATCAGCCCGCCGTAGGTGGCTTCATCCGGCAGTTCCTGCGTGCCGTCTGCCCAGGCCATATGCCCTTCGGCAACTGGTGCGATATGGGCTACACCGACCGAGGCGACGGTATCCAGCAGCCCGAGGAACTCTACGCTAATTGGGATTTTTAAATCGTTTACCGCCAGACACTGTTCGGGCTTCTGGCTCTCCTTATCAGGTTTAGGCAGCAATTCACTTAACCATTTCACAAAGGCACGCGCTTCTGCTGCCCCGCGGGAAAAACCATAGATATACAGCTTAATTCCCAGCAGTTTAGGCTTGCCCAGTTCGGCAGGGGCCAGCGCTCGGCGTAATGCCGATCTTTTGTCTAACTCTTTTAGCTGTTGAGTGAACTCTTCATAACGGTTATGTGCTCCACCGAAGCCGAACCTCGCCCAAGTAGTATTCATTTTATCTATGGACTTCAGTGAGGCTGCATTACTCATCCCTTTGGAAGTGAGGACATATTGCAAAGTATCAATTATGCGTAGCAGAGCCCAGTTGATGCGGTCTTCGCCATAGCTGGCGGCGGCTAAACCGAAGGTGCTGTACTCCAGATCTCCGATTTCGGTGAAAGGGGTGCCGACACCGGGAATATAGTATTTGAAATATTTTTCGCTCACGCTGTCGCTGCTATCCAGTGGCTCTTTATTGTCTGGTACGCCACCGGCGTAGCCGGTACCGATGGTGGCACGGAACAGACGGGCAATATTGGTTGGGTGTTTTGGGTCTGACAGGTACAGGTCGTTGTTCAGGTTATTGCCGGTACCGTCAAAAAACAGACTGATATGTAGCGTTTTACAGCAAGGTGGTTCTACCCGCCGGTTTGCTGCCAGGCAAAGCTCCTGACGGTAAGCGCGTTCATGGCTTTCTTGCTGGTGGCAGTTTTTACCTATCAGAGCTTCCTGAGCGGGCAACCGTCCCTGTGAGGGGAACTGCGCCGGGTAGCAGAACAGGCCTTCTGCCTGAGAGGTTATTTGGGACATACTTTTGGCTCCGGCATCTTCAGTGGTTCTTTGATCGGGTAGTTGGCGTTGCCCGGCGCCCAGCAGGAAGTGGTGACTTTAACGTCGTCGCAGGGCATAAAGTGCACGGTAATGCCGCAGGTGTCCTGATTGGTGTAGTCAGGGACGGGCGCTATTTTTCTGTGCTGGCGATTCAAAGATTTTACTTTCTGATACCAGTATTGTTTTTGTTCATAATATTTTTGCCAGCGGTCAGGGTTTCCCGCACCAGCGATAGGACGTGTTGGTTCAGGGATTTCAGGAATATCACTAGCAAATGCTACGCCCGTTTCCCAGTCAATTTGCACAGTCATGCCCGGTCGCCATTCCTCTGGCACCCCATAGCAACATCCGCCGCCGCCGCCATCGTAGGGGCCGATGGCGTCAATACCTGACTGCCCATCGACACTGAAGTTGTTGATGGCCCAGTGGGTGTGGTTAATGGCTTTGATGGTACCGGCTCCGCCCTGTGCTTCTGCGGCGGGTGGCTTGCAGGCGATGAGCAGAAAAAGCCCGGCCAGCAGGCTGAGTTGGGAGAGTTTCATGTAAAGGTTCCTTCCATTGAATATGTGCGGAAATTAGCTGGGCTCAGAGGTTATTTCGGACATACTTTTGGCTCCGGCATCTTTAGCGGCTCTTTGATCGGATAGTTAGGGTTGTCGTAGGTCATACAAGAGGTGGTGACTTTAACCTCGTCGCAGGGCATAAAGTGCACGGTAATACCGCAAGTGTCTTGGCCTGTGTAGTCAGGGACGGGCACCACTTTGTTGTGCTGGCGATGGGTCGCTTGTATTTTCTTTTCCCATTCTAAGTACTTTGCTTCATTTTCAAAGCCGGGAAAATCTTTGGTTGATGACTCTCCCGTTTCCCAGCCAATTCTCACAGTCATGCCCGGCCTCCATTGCCCCGGTACGCCGTAGCAACAACCACCGCCGCCGCCTTGGTAGGGGCCAATAATGTCTATGCCTGACTGCCCGTCGACGCTGAAGTTATTGATAGCCCAGTGGGTGTGGTTGATTGCTTCGATAGTACCGCCACCACCACCCCGTGCTTCTGCGGCGGGTGGTTTGCAGGCGGTGAGTAATAGAATCATGGCCAGCAGGGTGAATTTTGAAATTTTCATTTCTGATCCCTTCCTTAGAACTGCAGCTTAAATGAGATTTAACCGCACAACACCGCAGCACGGGCCGGATCCAGTGCTATCAGCCCGCTGAGCAGGTTGTCCATTTCGGTCAGTAAGCGGTTCTTATTACCGTCGCCGCGCTGATTTTTCATGCGCAGTAATTTCAGGCGGCGGGCTTTGACTTCAAAAATTAATTCTGGCTCCCACTGCTGCAAAGTGAGCGCTGCGCCACAGTTATCGAGATCGCCTAATAAATGCAAAGCCATATCATTCTTACCGTATTGTTCCGCAACGCGAGCCATTACCAGACGTATCAGCCACTGGTGTCGCGGTGTACTGATGCCGGGACGTGACTGCAACCAGCGCAGGGCCGTTTCGACTCCGTCGCTGTCGGCCTGTGTCAGTGCTTCGGATTCGAGTTGAAGGATGTCGTCTTCGCCACAAGTGACCGCAGCGGCAGTTTCGTTATCCCATCCGATGTCAGATTCCAGCACGTGCTGGTTAATCCAGCTTTGAGTCACTTCATCGGCGAACGGCGTGCCGTCGCTCCAGGATAAACTTTCCAGCCCCGGCAGACGGGTCAGTAGCAGGTTGAGATCCTGCGTGATGCACGTGGCCCAGCCGTTATAAGGTACGCCGGATTTTGTGAGTGCCTGATGCAAATACCACTGCACATCCAGCCAGAAGTGGTTAACCCCTTCACTAAACATGGAGCCCGCCTGCTCCAGCAATTCCAGCCAGCTTTGTTGCAGATACAGACGTTTCAGCTGTGCACGATATTCAGGACGTGGCGGCATCAAACGGGTGCGACCACTGGCATCCAGCGGTGGCAATTCGTGTACGGTGTCCCAGCGTACGCTTTTGATTAGATGATGGCTGGAGAGCCAGCCCTGCGGTTGCTCGCGCAGGTATTTCGCCAGCGTTTTGGCCTGTTCCATCAGATCGCGTCCGGACTGAACCGCGCGTAAGAAAGGAGCACTGTTGCTCTCCGGCGTGGAGGAAGACGAACTGCTGTTTTGCGGAACGACGGCGTTCATTCCGCCGGACTGTACCAGCCGGTTTTCCAGCGCGGTAAACAATGCGGCTAGCTTCGGACGGGAGGCCTCGTCCCAGTTGTTCAGTGCGTGTTCGATGAGCGTCAGCGCACCGACGATGCGGGTAAAATCATTTTTTTCCACCTCCGGATACAACGACAGGCTGTCCAGTACGCGGGACCCGGAAATCCATTCCAGCGCCGTTTTACGGCTGGCGGCACGCAGGGGATGCAAGCTTTCGCCAAAACGGGTGATTAACCCGGCCAGCAGGGAAAGGCCGTCGGCCAGACCGGCTTCACCGTCACGATGCAGACGCGCCCAGATGTAATAGGTGGCGACGCGCACGTCCTTGCACTGACTGGTCAGCAGTTTTTCTGCCAGCTCGCAGGTGAGGGTGGTATCTGCGCCAGAGAGTTTGTTGACCTCTTCGCGCATCTGCTGAAAATCATCGTCGTAGCCGGGGTCGGTTCCGGCGGGATTGTCTGAGGAGAGCGGTTGCAGCCAGTTATCCCAGAGTTCGACCTGCAATTGTGACTGCGTTAAAAGCACTTCACTTTCTGCGCCGCAGGCAGTTTGGAGTATGGTTAATGTGGCCATAGTCGATGTTGATTTCCTTTTCTGATGGCTGAAATGTTACCGGGCGGCCATCGTTCACTTATCTTGTGCTGCCAATTTTGAAATAATATCTCCAAGTACAGACCGATTATTTTCATTTTTAATCAGACTTTTTCGGAACGAACATTCACGGTTTACACCTGCTGAAAGGATATGTAATTTAACGATTTTTTTGTCTTCTTTAATTAACATCACATCACTCAGCGGAATAAGATATGTCTGCGCATTCATCCCTGGTGTAACAATAATATTGTTATCCAATAAACCCAGCATAATTGTGTTTTTTAAGCGGAAGGAATTTAAAATCAAAATCAGTCCTAAGCACAAAAATAACCAGCCAACAAATACTCCGATAAAAACAAGACCAATAATAACGAACAATAATCCCCGCATTGCAAGTTTAGATGTGTTGAAATTCAACTCACTTTCAGGTTTTTTGTTATCAATGGATTTGTAAGTTTTCAGACCATTATTACAAATGTTTTCATAACTAAACAAATAGCCAATGAAAAAGACCATGCTGAAAGGCAGCATAATTAATGAACCTAAAATCGCCAAAGCAAGCCCTAGCCTTGATGTTTTAAAAAGAACAGAGACACTGACTACCTGGAAGGTCATGGCAATGAAAAAAGGAATAATTATAAACCATAGATAATTAAATGCCTCGAGCATAATGCTTGCTAATATACCTAGCCACAAGACATTAATTATTAATCCTATCCAAACAAACTTACTGATTTTATTCACGGGTAATTCCTTACCGGTTAGTTGTAATTATTGAAAATTCAAATCCAAGCATATTTTTTGGTGATGTTTCCGATTCTTTTTCAGAAACTTCGGTCAGATGGTAGGGGGTTCACCGGCTACACTTGATAAAAGAAGATTACTCTTCGGCGATCTCATCAGGATCAAAGGGTTGTTCGGTCTGCGCTGGTGCTGCCTGTATCAGGAATATTTGGTTCGGCAGCGTGAAGTTACGCAACTGCAACAGCCCCAGCGGGCCTTTGCCCAGCTCGGTGCGCAATATCCATTGCAGCAGCTGCTTGTTTGGGGTGGTGAAGGTCAGCTGATAGCGGCCTTGGTCCAGCTTTTGCTGTTTTGCCTGCTCGAGCCAGCGGATGAGTCCCCAGGTTCCCTGATAATCACCGTACAAACGTGCCCCGGCAGAGGTCGAGGTCCACGTCAGCATGGTGCCCGGTTTATAGGTATCCCCCGGCCAGCGGAAACTCTGCCAGCTTTCCATCTGGTTGAAGTAATGCAGTTTTTGTCCATCGACCGACAGATTGGTTTCCACCACGTCCGGCACCGGGCGCGCCAGCAGTTCAAAGCGCATACCCTGACTGCCGTCGGTGAACAAAATGTCAGAGATCTGGCTCAGCTGATTAATCGCCGTCAGGAACGCCGGGTTAAACGTCAGCCCCTGACTGTTCACTTTGTCCGGCACCCAGCGCGTGCCTTCTTTGTGTAGAACGCCGCTCAGTTGACGGGTCAGGAAGCTGTCGATTCGGCCGCTGTCTTTGCGGATAAACTCTGCCAGCATCGGCAGCGACGCATCACTTTTACTGACCGCAAACGGATAACGCCCGTCAAAGGCTGATTTCCAGTTTGCCACAATGGCGTTTTTCCACTGGTCATTCAGGCTGGCGGAGGAAGGTTGTAACACCGTCTCCCACGCCTGCTTCAGCGGCTGGACAAACATGGTCTGACCGAACCCGCTCCACTCCTCACCCAGACTGGCGGCAATCAGGCTGCCGTATTCCTGTGTGTCGGTCAAATCGACGCTTTTCCCCTGAAAGACGGTTTGCGCCAGTATCTGCGTCATTTCCTGCGGGTCTGAGGAGTTCGCCACCTGCTGGAGTTTCAGACGTACGCGGGTAACGCGGGTCAGCAACGTTTGCAGGCTGAGGGAGCTGTCAGAGGACATCATATTTTTTGCGTTGCCTTTGCCCATCAGCGTCAGCAACGGCCCGAAGGTCTCATCCAGCGGGCCGACCGGTCCGCTGGCCTGCTGATCGATAGCCGGTTGTGCATCACTGTTGATCAACGCTTTGGCGGATTTCACCAGAGAGTCGGTCAGCGCCTGATCTTTCTGTCCGGTCTGCCCCTGCCACGCCAGCGTGTTCATCAGGGCAATCAGCGGCGACTGGCGTACGTCGCTCATCAGCGTCAGCTGGTCGATAACGTCTGAAAGATTGTGCGCTTCGTTCCAGCGCAGGCTGTTGAGGAAGGTCAGCCAACTGCCGGCAAAATCGGTGAAGTAGCGTTCTGTCAGACGTTTTTTCAGCGCCTCGGGGGAGATGTTCTCGGAGACCGAGTGGCGGTTATCACTCAGCACCCAGTCAATTTCTTCGCGGCGTGATTTCACCGCTTTGTCGATCGCCTGCTGGATCTGTTCATCCCACGCCTTGCGGGTAAACATGCCCGGCACCACTTCTTCGCTGGTAAACAGGCGCTGCGCATCGGTTCCGCCAGTCATGTCGACGAGCGTCATGTCCGCGTAATTGCGGCGCACCGAGAGCAGCATGTTTTCATACAGCGTACTTTCGGCGTTGCGCTGGCCGATTTCTCCCAGCAGCACCTGACGTGCCTGTGATACCAGGGATTTATCGGGAGTGATTTTCCATGATGGCTGGGCAGGTAAATTCACCGCATAGAACTGCCATAAATCCGGTGCCAAACTTTGCCACAGACCGGGGGAGACGTCGGGACGAACCGGTTCTGTGGTCTTCATCACCTGCGTGTAAAAGACGCCATCGGCTTTTTCAGGGCGCGCCATCATCAGATAGGCTTTCAGCTGGTCATAACCTGACTTTGCCAGCGCCGCACGTTTCGGGCTATTGGCGGGCAGGCTGGCCAGTTCGTTAAGTTTTTGCTGCAAACTTGCCGCGGCGGCATCACGGATCAGACGGTTGCTGGCGTTGCCATACCAGGGCAGCAGGGTAGTCAGCAATTGGGCATTGTGATCCAGACCAAAACGCTGATACCACGGCGCTCCTTTTGCCACGCGGGCCTGCATCCGGCCAATATCATTGCGCAACGCCTGTAAGGCGATCAGCTGTTCATCAGTGACCGGCTGCGGTCTGGCCAGGACCTGAGCCTGATCGGCGGCAGATATCATCTGATGACGGTTCACCGCAAAAGACACCACGCTGCCCGCGCCCCACAGAACAATCAGCGCCAGCACCCCGTAGCAGAGCGTTTGCTCCCACGGCAGACCGACGCGGCGACCCTGCGCAGACCGGCAGTCCTCCAGCACACCCTGCCAGCTGGCTGGTGCCGCCCAGGTTTTTTCATGCACGTCCGTCGCCGGGGTTGAGCTATCGGGCATGCTGAACATCAGCCCGCGCAGGGGAATGCGCTGAGCGTATTCGCTGAACCACGGCGTCAGGATCCTGCGCCAGCGCAGTGCCGCGGATCCTTGCAGCGTGTTTGCCAGACGCAGAAGGAAATCATGCTGAGGGTTGAGAAAGACCTGCTGTAACCCCTGTTCGCGAAGCTGAGGGATCAGCGATTTCAGCTGCGATTCTACAGATTCTGGGGAAGCATTCGCGGCAAAAACCGTACCTACCGGCTGTTCAGCACGCTCAGCCTGCGGCCACGCACTGTCGCAAATCTGCCACAGATACACCGGCGGCTGATAACGCAGCGCTTCACCGGTTTTTTCCAGCGTCCGCAGGCCGTCATCCAGCCACTGCGCGCCTTTGCTTTGTGATTCTGTCATCGCCCAGACAATCCCATCGAGCGGGCGGCTGCAGCGAAGTTTCCGCCATTGGGCCAGACGGGTTTCATCTGCTTCTTTATGCAGGCTGCCACCGTGGATCAGCACCGTACGCTGACCTTCCAGCCAGCCTTGCGCCGCCAGTGTTGGGGCGAGCACTGCGATTTGTTCTGGCTCACCGACGACCATCAGCAGGCGCACTTTGTAACGCCAAAACAGGCCGTAGCGGCGGCGCAGGCGTTTTATGATCGCGACATTTTCGGAGGGTATTTTTGCTTTTTTACGCTGTGCTTTGAGGGCGCTTTTGGGATCCTTGGCTTTATCTTTAACAAGCTGACGGATGGCAATAACAACCAATGTCACTACGCTCAGCGAAATAATCCAGATAAAGAGACAGACCATCACCAGATTACGAACAACGTTCCAGTCTGTGGATTTTTGCTCGCCCCAGAACCACCATGCCAGTCCTCCCAGAAAGATGACCAGCGTCAGCGTAGCGATTGTGATAACAACGGTGAGAGCCACTGATATTTCAGCAGGCTTATTTTCCTGATCCATAGGGTTTAACAATTCCAAGCGCGAGTGTGTGATTAGGGTCGCGAGCCAGCCAGCCGCAAGGCACTGCATGGTGTTGCGCGAAAAAGGCAGCAAGAGTCAGAGCCACCATCGATTCAATCTCAGCCAGTTCACCCCAGTTCAGATCCTGAACATGCTGAGTCACATTCCAACCGATGTCGTTCAGGTCAGGAATATTCGGTTGTGAAAACAAAAAGCAAGTATCAGGCGGTTGAGTTAATTCACTTTGCGCCAACGCCCTCTGGGCGACCGTGACGATATTTTCATCGGGGGACGGGTCAAAAACTTCCCCGCGAGAAAATTGTACGTTGCCCGTCTGACCCAATAGCCACAAAACGGCGGCCTCTCCGGCCGGGATCCTGTTTTGGTGTTCTGCGGGAACCGACCGGCATCCAGCGCAGAGGACGACGGTCTGCGGCGGTAACTGGCTCAGGTCATCAATAATTTCCGACAGGCTGGCTTCCCCTCGCCAGATAACCGGATCACGCGGTAGCGCGACATGAGGTAAAGACGCAGCCATTTGCGAGGAGAAGGCCTGCCAGGCTTCAGGTGAACCCAGCCAGTAACAACGTAGCGGTGTTAGCGAAAGCTCACCTTCGTGCTGCTCTTGCCACTGCAACACCAATGTTTTTGCCAGTTGCACTTCTCTTTCTGCGCGATTGGGCGTAAACGACTGCAGTAAGCGCAGCGCTTTTCCCCCAGCTTCGTTGCGTACCTCAGGCTGACGGTGATCGCGGTTAATCAGGCGTTGCCACTGGGTCAATGTGGTGCCTGCGGGGCCGATTAACACGGCTTCTGTCAGTGCGACATGTTGACGATGTTGCTGCCACCACTGTTGCTGAATCTGTTCCACTTCGTGGTAATAGAGCTGCGCGTTATGCGTTGCTGCGCGATAAAACAGAACCCGCAGCCCCCAAACCAGCGTACTCAGCACGGTGATAAAAAGGATAACGGCCACCACCTGGCCGTACTCCGTACCCTGAGGGCGTAACAGCGCGGCAGCTCCCCCGGTCAGCAAGAGCAGCGTCGCCCCGGCAGCCAGCCACCGCTTACCTTTGGGGGGGCGCGGTTGCCGGTAGGCAGGGAAGTCGGGTTGAGGATTCATTGCTCTATGCCAAAATCAGGAAAAGAACTCACCAGCGTGCAACCACAGGCACAGCGGTGCCCGTGGAGCGCCACCGGTTGACCGTCAACCTGTGAAATTGCGCTGCCTTCTATGATTTTGGTCATCCCGTGGCGGTCACACATCACGGCATCTCCTTTGCAGGCAATGCCTTTGCCAAAGCACAAATAATGGCCGCCTAGCACTTTGCCGCCGTATTCACGCAGGCTGTCTCCCTGCCGTATGATATTTTTCATCCTTAGCTCCTGATTATGTCGTCAGCAGTGACTGCGCCTGCGCCCAGCGAGAGGCAATCATGGTTTTCGCCTGCTCAATCTGTTGTTCACCAATAAGCTGCTTTTGCTGGCTGGCGATAACGCCTGGCGCTTGGGTAAAGGCTGTCAGTTGCTCGGCCTCTGGCAGCATTGGCAGTGCTTGTCTGGTGATTAAATCCAGCGCTTTGGTTTCTAAAGACATTGCGCCTGCCGTTCCAGCCAGCCCTGCCAATTTCCCGGTCAGGCTTTTCTGTTTAAAGCTAAAGACAACGCCACCTACCAGCGTGGCTGCACCCACCACGTTGCCCGCAATGGTCAGCAGTGAGAGCTCTTTGTTGCAGTTGTCCCCGAAGTAGATCATCCGATAGCGGAAATAACTGGCCCAGAGCTCACGACTGCCTAAAAAACCGTGCAAAAACCAGGCGCGAGAGTCATGAACCTGATCATCATATAAGGAACGCAGCAAACCCGACGGTTGTGTCGCGTTGTTGGCTTCGCCTTCGGACGGAAACAGGATTTTGACCAGAGGGTCAGCACGGGTTTTTATGCGATCAAACTCTTCCCGCTCGTCGTCGGTATTGATCAGAAAAATGGCGTTCTGCGGGATGGTGTCCAAAACCAGTTGCCAGCCACTGCTTAAGCTGCGCGACTCGCCGCGATAATCTTCGCCAAATTCCAGCGCAGCCTGATAGAGCTGGGTTTTAGGGATATCAGGGTCAAAGTCTTTAACACCAGGCATGAGGACTGGCGGTGGATCACCAGGGCGTTGAGCGGCGAGCTGCTCTTTGCGCTTTTCCTCGACAATATTTTGTTTTTCCTTGCGATCCGCTTTGGAGGCATTACGCTGTAAATCTGTACCGTCTTTGTCATTAAGCTGCTGATAAAACGGCGTGTTGAGCATGGTCGCCCCGGCGTAGCGGTTAATACGCCACGCGGTGATCCACGCGATCTGGTTTTCCACCGCATTTTCAAGGGTGACGCTGGCGCGTACCGGGTCAAACTGCGCGGCTTGTTCAGCGGTTGCTTCCTGTGGGGCTGGGGGCAGATTGAGCGTCACTTGGCGCCAGGCGTTGAAGCGAGCGATGAGTTCTGGGAAGATTACAAATTGTTGCTGCAAATCAGGCTGCATTGCTCTCCATAATTCCTGCCTTAAATCTTGAGGTAGTGCTGAAGGCGATACCTTTAAGGGGGCCCCTACAGCAAAGGCAGCGGCGTACATATCGTGTAAAGCGATCTGGGAAATGAGAAGACCATCATTGGGGCTAGTGGCTTTACCCTGATCACCAGGTGGATAACCCCCACCTAAATCAGAATGCATCCCAGGATAGACCACTTCCACGCTGTTTAGCGGGTATTTACCGTCGGTATGGCGGATGGAGTCCAGCGGGAAGCACAACCGTTGCTCATTGGAGGAAACCAGATGCACGCAGCGCTTGATAAGCCCACCGTAGGTGGCTTCATCGGGCAGCTCCTGCGTGCCGTCGGCCCAGGCCATATGACCTTCGGCCACCGGCGCAATATGAGCCATACCCACCGAAGCGACGGTGTCCAGCAGGCCGAGAAACTCAACGCTGATGGGAATTTTCAGGTCATTGACGGCCAGACACTGCGGCGGCTTCTGGCCTTCGGCTTCAGGTTTGGGCAGCAGCTCACTCAGCCAGCGAACAAAAGCGCGGGCTTCCGCCGCACCACGGGAAAATCCATAGACATACAGCTTAATACCCAACAGCTTGGGTTTGCCCGGTTCAGCGGGTGACAGGGCAATACGCAGTTTGGCTTCCAGTTTTTTGAGCTGTTTACTGAACTCTTCATAGCGGTTATGTGAGCCGCCTAGCCCGAGGGCTGCCCAGGAAGTCCCCATCTCTTTTATTGCCGTCAGACAGGCGCTGTCATCGAGTTTGTCCATACCCATAGTGCGCATCAGGGCATCAATCAGCCGCAGTAGCCCCCAATTAACCCGGTCTTCGCCATAGCGCGCACCGGCCAGGCCGGTCATGCTGTATTCCAGATCGTTAATTTCTGTAAAAGGGGTGCCGACGCCGGGGATATAATATTTGAAATATTTTTTACTGACGCTGTCGCTGGTATCCAGTAATCCCTCCTTCTGTTGTACCCCACCGGCATAACCGGTACCAATGGTGGCACGGAACAGACGGGCAATATTGGTTGGGTGTTTTGGGTCTGACAGGTACAGGTCGTTGTTCAGGTTATTGCCGGTACCGTCAAAAAAAAGACTGACATGTAAAGTGTTACAACAGGGCGGTTCAACCCGCCGGTTAGCGGCCAGACACAGCTCCTGCCGGTAGGCGCGCTCGTGGCTGTCCTGCTGATGGCAGTTTTTGCCGACCAGCGCGGCCTGCGTGGGTAAACGCCCTTGTTTAGGGAACTGTTGTGGGTACCAGACCAGATCTTTTGCCTCAGATTTTATTTCGGACATACTTTTGGCTCCGGCATTTTCAATGGTTCTTTGATCGGGTAATTAGGGCTGTTGTAGGTTGAACAGGAGGTGGTGACCTTTACTTCATCACAAGGCATAAAGTGCACCGTAATACCGCAGGTTTTTTGCCCTGTATAATCAGGAACAGGCACTAGTTTGCTATGTTGGCGTTTCTGACCATTTATTCTTTTTTCCCATTCAAGATATTTCTTTTCATTTTCATACCCAGGAAAGTCCATTGAGTACCCAACTCCAGTTTCCCAGTCAATTCTGACCGTCATACCCGGCCGCCACTGTCCCGGCACGCCATAGCAACAACCGCCGCCGCCGCCCTGATAGGGGCCGATAATATCGATACCGGACTGGCCGTCGACGCTGAAATTATTGATAGCCCAGTGGGTATGGTTGATGGCTTCGATAGTACCGCCACCGCCCTGCGCTTCGGCACCGGGTTGAGTGCAGGCTGAGAGCAGAAATAACCCGGCCAGCAGGCTGGTTTTGGAGAGTTTCATGTCACTGTTCCTTCCGTTGGGGTGAGACGTATGAAGAACGCGTTGCTTAGGGTTTCCTGCTCATAAGTCAGCAGAGAATGCATAAGCCGCGTTTGATCATGGGGTTTTGGGCACTGGAAGAACCGATGCGTTTATTTCGGACAGTCTTTCGGCTTCGGCATCTTCAGCGGTTCTTTGATCGGGTAGTTAGGGCTGTTGTAGGTGGCGCAAGAAGTGGTGACCTTTACCTGATCACAGGGCATAAAGTGCATCGTAATACCGCAGGTTTTTTGACCTGTGTAATCAGGAACGGGTACGACTTTGCTATGCTGACGATTATTGGCACTCATTTTTTTTCCCAAGCCAAGTACTTAGCATCGTCTCCGAACCCTGGGAACCCTTTCATACTGCTATCACCACTTTCCCAGTCAATCCTCACCGTCATCCCCGGCCGCCACTGTCCTGGGACGCCATAGCAACAGCCTCCACCGCCGCCCTGATAGGGGCCAATAATATCAATGCCGGACTGACCGTCGACGCTGAAGTTATTGATAGCCCAATGGGTATGGTTAATGGCTTCGATGGTACCGCCACCACCACCGCCGCCCTGCGCTTCGGCACCGGGTTGAGTACAGGCTGAGAGCAGAAATAGTCCAGCCAGCAGGCTGGTTTTGGAGAGTTTCATGTCACTGTTCCTTCCCTGAAAAGTGCGAATTAATTAGCGTCGAGTTCAGAAGCGGTATTTTCACTATTTTTGAAAGGAGGTTTCGTGGTATTTTTTTTCATCAACTGATCATATTGGTGAACGTCATAAGGATAGAGAAGGGTGTCAACGACAATATCAAAAGGCATCGAAATGATAGAAAAAATAGGATACAGCCCAAAAGAAAATATCCAAAAATAAGGATTGGAAACCACTTTTTTATCCGTTTCAAATCCGATGTAACTGCGAGTGAAATTCATACTTTCACCACGGGTCATTGTTCCGCATCCGTTGAGCACGGTAAGTTGAATGGCTATCAGGAAGGAAATAACCAGCGTTTTTGTTTTTTTCATGTTTTTACAAAACCGTCGACAGTAAGTTTTTGACAAAGGTTTCCCTATCATCATCCATTAATAAACCCGCTTCTGTGGCTGAAAGCATCCCCTCATAACAGATAGTGAATAATCTTTCCTGATCTGTTTTCAATGTGTCTGGCGCGATCAGGTGTCGGAGTAATATATTCACGTCACATACGCACATTAAATTTTCCAATTGTCTGTCATTGATAATGAGCATGGGTATTTCCTCATCCCGTGTAAGCAAGGTCCCATTCCCTGCGATTTGGCAGGGGAGTTCGTTTCTGTCCAGCCAACTCCAAAAAATAGCCGGACGCAGCAGATGTTCCTGCTGATGCTTATCGAGAATATGCGAGAATAACAAAGGGAAAATGCGGGGGTCGTAGAAACGAAAAATGCCCTCCTGACTTCCACAGATCACGTTAGTCGTCAGATTTAAATAATCAGCAAGGCTGTTGAAAGGCCATATGGAACAAAGTATTAATAGCTGCCCTGTTCCGGCGAATTGCGTTGCTAATTCAATCATCCATTGCCGTTGTAACGTATTCTTGAGATCAATTCGGATCAACAAGGGTGCATCTTCCAGGAGCACCTCTTCCGGAAGGTTCTTAAACAGAGAACACCATTGAAGCGACGTTTCAAAGTGGGTGAGTGTGGGGATCAAAGAAAAATCACTGCCTGCCTGATCAACAATAATGTCTATATGTTTTATCTTTAAATCGGCACTGGATGACTCAATAATATCGATCCATGTAAGAACCTGATTATTATTCATGATTATGTATTCCTTGGCACAAAGCCCTGTGCAAGTTCCTGTGCTTTTTTAAGACACTCTTTACATACGGAGTTAGGCAATTCTGGCAGAGGAAAATCCTGGCTCGCCGGCGATTCCATTTTGTGCATCCCCTTAAGGCTTAATAATCCTGGTCCGTGGATTTCGATTTCACCCTGCGGCGACAGTCGAATATAAGCCCCGCCGCAACCCAGCGTTATGCCATTTTTTGCCGTTAATTGCAGATGCCCCTGAGTAGATTGGACGGTGACGTCTTTTAATGCGGTCAGGGAAAGGATATCTCCATGAGATTCAACCTCTAATGGCCCTTTTCCGGAGACCAGCCGCATACCTTCCTGCTGTGCAAGCAAAGAGACAGCCTGAGTCGCGTTGGCCGAGAACCGCTCAGAGCTGGTCAGGTTTATTTCGCCCTGACTTTGCAGATACATAGCCTTACCGGTTTGCAGCAACAGACTTTCTGGCGTAACGGCGCTGATACCCTGCGGTGCACTCATCAATAGAACGGAACCTTTCAATTCTGTCGAATCGGCCAGAAGTTGCTTGAGGCTATTATTTTCCGGCGGGAAGTTGTGATGTGTTTGAGCAATGCTTCCCCACTCGGTCATCTGGTTGAGTGCACCCTTCATGAGGCTGATCGGTTGCCCCATCTCCAGCACTTTCCCCTGAGCCTTTGCCTGGCCATCAGCGCTGATGAAGATCCCTTTTTCCGCGCGTATGGCACCAAAACTGTCGGTACGTAACTCAAAGCCTTCGCCGCGCTGCTGTTTCGACGAGTCCACCAGATGGCCGAGGTTCAGCTGGCTCTTGCCGCCGTATTCGGTGCTGAGCTTGATGTGCTCCTTACCGCGCTCGTCTTCGAGGCGCAGCTTGTTGTTCGACGGCGTGCGCAGGACGTTGCGCTTGTAGTTCTTGATGGTGACGTGGTCGCCGTGCGCCGAATCGTGCAGGACGTGGGCGATGTACGGGCGGTCCGGGTTGCCGTTCTCAAACGCAATTGCCACTTCGGTCCCGGCCAGCAGCGGCATATGCATGCCGTAGGTGTCGCCGGCGTAAGGGCGTGCCTGACGTACCCACAGGCTTTCGTAGCCCTGCTCCCACGCATCCCGGTCAAACAGCATGTTGACGCGATAACGCCCGTCTTTGTCGATATGACCGTAGGTGTCGTTGGCGGTGGTGCTGGTGACGCGGGCGGGCAGCGTCCCGGCCATGACCGGTTTGCTGGCCGGAACGGGGCGGAAGCAGTAATCCTCGGAGTACGGGATGGCGTCGAATTTCACCTCAAAGCTTTTGTCGCGGCGCGCCGAGCAATGTGTGTGAACAATAATTACGCCTTTCGCGAATGCCGGAGGGGCGTCGCTGCCGGTCACTTTCAGCTCCATGCCCGGCACCAGGGTGGCGGCGTTGGCGATACCGTTAAAGCGCGCCTGATTATTCAGATACTGCTCGTGGCGCAGGCGGGCGTAGAATGCGCCGCTCTCGGTTTGTGACTCGCGGCCTTCGGCACCGGCGGTCAGGTAGTTATCGGCGTAGTGATAGGCTTCGCCGTAGGTGGTGGCATCGCCGCGGGTGATATCGGCGCTGCCGGAGAGGTCTGACGTCGCGGTACGGTAGTTATAGTCACCGGTGCTGACGGATTTTTGCACCACCTGATGGATGCTGGACAGCGCCCACGCGGACTCGAACCCGCTGTCGTGCATGCCGGATGGCGGCACGGCGTTGAGCGTCAGTCCCTGCTGGTAGAACTGCTGGTCGTCGTAAAATTCGACGACGTCGATGTTGAGTTTCGGGTCAGCGGTGAAGCGGAACCAGATACCGACTTCGGCTAGCAGGCGTGAAATAAAGCGCAGGTCATCTTCGCCGTACTGGACCACCTGTTCGCGGCGCGGATACGCTTTGGCGAGCGTGAAAACAAAATCCTGTCCGCGCATGTCGTGGCGGTCGCGCAGGATTTTGTCCACGATGTCCGGCACGGACATGTCCTGATAAATGCGGTTCTGATGGCTGCGGGAAAGCAGTGCGAGGCGCGGTTGCAGACACAGCGCGTAGCGGCTCTCATCTTTAGACGTGGAGAGATGCGTAAACCCGGTGACCACGCCCTGGATCACGCGCTGCGGTTGCTGAACGGAGACGCCAAAGGCTTCGGCGACGGGCGCCTGAAGCGTAAGAGAGGCGTCCTGCATCAGCATGGTTGTCGGGTCGATGTTTTTATCGGCGCTGGTGAACTGAATGTCGTACTTAAACGGTGAACTCAGCCATTCTTCGCCCTCAAAACTCAGCACATCCAGCGGTGCGCCGCTGCCGCGAACGGTGAGCTTGTGGTGGCTGTGGTCGAAAAATACCGAGGCAATACTCATTGTTCTTCCCCTTTGAACGCCAGCGTAATTCCTTCCTCTTCATCCCAGCCTAACGTCAGTGACGTCGTCCGCTGTTTATGTGACATGCGGCTCAGCAGTTGCTGGCTCAGCACTGGCAAAATCTGCTGGTTGAGCAGGCTGTCGATGTTGCGTGCGCCAGTGTCCGGCAGCAGGCAGGCGGCGACCAGCGTGTCGTACAGGCTTTCTTCAATAATGCAGCTCAGGCCGTAATGTTTGTTCAGGCGCCTGGCCACTTGTGCCAGCTTCATTTCGACGATGGTGCGCAGGGCAGTGGCATCAAGCGGGCGGTAAATCAGCGTCTGGAAACGGGCCAGCAGCGCGGGCTGGAAGTGGTCGCGCAGTATCGGGCGCAGCAGCTCCTGCAAGTCACCGTTGGTGGCTTCCGGCTGTTCGTCAAGCAGCTGCATCAGAGGGTCGCTGCCCAGATTGGCGGTCATAAGGATCACGGTATTGCGAAAATCGATTTCACGGCCTTCGCCGTCACGCATCACGCCGCGGTCAAATACCTGATAGAAAAGGTTGATCACATCCGTGTGCGCTTTCTCCACTTCATCCAGTAACACCACGCTGTACGGGCGCTTGCGCACGGCTTCGGTGAGGATGCCGCCCTGACCGTAACCGACGTAGCCCGGAGGCGAGCCCTTGAGCTGGGACACGGTGTGCGCTTCCTGATACTCGGACATATTGATAGTGATGAGCGATTTCTCACCGCCGAACAGGGTATCGGCCAGCGACAGCGCGGTCTCAGTTTTGCCGACGCCGCTCGGGCCGACCAGCAGGAATACACCGAGTGGGCCATTCTCAGAAGTGAGACCGGTTTTGGCGGCGCGCAGGCGCTGCGCCATATCCACCAACGCCGCGTCCTGCCCGACCACGCGTTTTACGAGGTGGCGTTCAAGCTGGAGTAAATCTGTTTGCTCGTCTTTGAGCAGGCTGGAGAGCGGCACGCCGGTCCAGTCGGCGATCACTGTGGCGACGGTGCGGGCATCCACGTCCAGCGACAGCAGCGGCGCGTTGTCCTGCACCGCGCTCAGCTCTTCCTGCAATGCCGCCAGACGCGCTGCGTCGGCTGCCTCCTGACGGGCGTCGATAATCTGCGCGGTCAGACGTTTTTCAGCCTCGTACTGCTGTTCGAGTTTTTGTTGACCGACGGCCAGCTCGTAGCGACGTTTTTCGATCTGGTGCAGGCGGTCGGTGCCTACGTCCGGCAGTAGCAGGAGATCCTGCTCGATGGCTTGTTGCTCCATCGTCAGCGCGACCAGTTCGGTATTAATCTCCATCAGCGGCTCCGGCAGGGTATCGATGCTCATGCGCACGCGCGCACCTGCTGTGTCGAGCAGGTCAACGGCTTTGTCCGGCAGCTGGCGGCCGGTCAGGAAGCGGCGAGACAGGGTGACGGCGGCGGTGATGGCGGCGTCAAGAATGTGTACGCCGTGGTGCTGGGCATAGCGGCCTTTTAAGCCACGCAGCATCAGGCTGGCTTTGGCGTCGTCCGGTTCGTCGACTTTGACCATCTGGAAGCGGCGCTCCAGCGCAGCATCACGTTCAAAATACTGTTTGTACTCTGACCAGGTGGTTGCGGCGATGGTTCGCAGTTCGCCGCGCGCGAGGGCAGGTTTGAGCAGGTTGGCGGCGTCGGCGCCACCGGCCTGATTGCCGGCACCGATAATGGTGTGGGCTTCGTCGATAAACAGCAGAACCGGCGTTGGCGATTGCTGAACCGCGTCGATGACGTTTTTCAGGCGTTGTTCGAACTCGCCTTTCACACCGGCACCGGCCTGTAACAGACCGAGATCTAACGTGCGCAGGCTGACCGTCTTCAGGCTGTCCGGGACGTTGCCTTCGCTGATGCGTAGTGCCAGACCTTCCACCAGCGCGGTTTTGCCCACGCCCGGCTCACCGACCAAAATCGGGTTGTTTTTACGGCGACGGGAGAGGATGTCGATCATCTGGCGGATCTCGGTGTCGCGCCCGAAAATCGGGTCGATCTGACCGGCTTTGGCTTTGGCCGTGACGTCGAGGGTGAATTTATCCAGCGCGGCCTGCAGGGCGTCACTCAGGTTTTGGCCAGACAGGTTATCGGCTTGTGATTTAGAAGGTTCACCTAGCGCGGAGACCGGCATACTCAGGCTGGCCTGCTGTTGCAGCTCGGAGCGCTCTTCTGACAGGGCATCCAGCACCGGTTTCAGGCGTCGGATGTGTTCTTCGCTCAGGCTGAACAGCGGCCACAGACCTTCGCAGTGAAGCAGGCGCGGTTGGGCCAGCAGGGCTTCCAGCAGATTGACGCTGCGGATGGTCTGGTTGTCATCCTGCAATGAAGCGGTAAGCCATGCGGATTTCATCAGCATTTGCAGATCGTCGGCGAGCTGCGGGCGGGTGTGCACGGAGCGCGGCAGGCGGTCGAGATGCGATAAGAGGTTTTGCCACAAGGCGTCCATGTCCCACTCGTAGCGGCGGGCGAGCACGGTAATATCGCCTTCACCCAGCTCCAGCAGCTTAAGCAACCAGTGTTCGATGGAGATCTCCGCGTGTGCGCGTGTCTGACAGAGGGTAGCGGCGGCTTCCAGCGCCTGTGCACAGTACGGGTTTAAACGACGTAACAAAACGGCTGACTGGTTTTCCATGCTGAATTCCTTTTTTTGGGTACGCTACCGCCCTTAGCCTTTCCTGAAGAGGAAACCGAGGCCCATAAGGTCGATGTTGAGAAGTGGTGTGGGTTAAAACACTGCTCACCGAAGTGGCTTAACGCACAACACGAAAAAAACAGCAGACGGCGAACCGTCTGCTGTCGGGTCTTACGCGGTGGTACGTTCGTTCCAGGAATCGGAATGAATGATGTTGCCGTCTTTGTAAGTCCAGGTGATTTTTTCGTAACGCAGTTCAATGCGCTCGAGATGGTTGTGTTTCTCTTTTGATGGATCCTTAATGTCGTACATTTCTGGCGCGACTTTCACCAGTTTGACGTTTTCCAGTTTGGTGTTGAAATATTCAACTTCCTGACCAGCGTCGTTGATGCGATACCATTTGAATTCGGCAGATTTCAGGGTCTGGCCGGTGGTGACAGCTTTGTAGAGGTACGGGCTGGAGGAGTCGATTTCCTTGGTAAACAGGAACGGGGTGTGAATACGGGTACCCGTCAGTTTGCCGGTGTTGTTATCGGTAGGAATGTAAAGGTTATGTTCCTGAGCCACCACTTCGATGCTGCCTTCACGATCTTTAACGTCTACGGAACCTTTGATGTCCGCGCCGCCGTCGTCTTTCAGCCACAAATAAACTGGAATTGCCATGGGTAGTTCTCCATTACTAGGTTAAGCATCCATCAATCATTTGATGAATGTGGGGATGCTGCTGCCTGACAGGCATTGGCCTGCGGCACCAGACTGATGTCGACACGGCGGTTGGCCGCACGGCCTTCCGGAGTGTCGTTTGTTGCGATCGGGCGCGTTGCGCCATAGCCCTGCACTGCGAAACAGGTTGGGGAAACGTCGCTGGTGGAGAGCATCCAGTCGCGCAGCGCTTCGGCGCGTTTTTGGGATAAAATCTGGTTCGCTCGCGCATCGCCGGTGATATCGGTATGGCCCGCGACAACAATCAGCCAGCCCGGTTTGGCCCTGATGTCGATCAGCGCATTGACCAGCAGTTTTGTACTGTTGGGTTTGAGCTGATACTTGCCGGTGTCAAAGAGCGACAGGGCATCGAGGCGCACGGTTTTCGGCGTCTTTTTTTCCGCAGGTGGGGGAGGCGGCGGCGGTGGAACATAGGTTTTAATTGCCGCCATTAGCGGTAATCTCAGCCGTTCGCCCTGATACAGCCCCAGCCCGAGACGCAGCGGTTCGCCGTTGCGGAACCAGTCATCAAGCTGTGCGGCATCCTGACGCAATATCGCCACGGCCTTCGCTTTCGGCGCGTGATCCTGCATCCCGATACTGTTGTAATGGTGGATGTCGAAAGCGACGCGATGCAACAGCTGCCGGTTGTGCCAGGCGCTGCAACACAGTGCGATGACAGCCGCCAGCGTCAGCAACGTAACCGCATGGCGCAGCATCCTGCGGCGGGAGGTCACACCGCTGCCAGAAGGCAATTCAGGGAAAATGAACTCCGGGAAGAGCAGGTGGACGGTGTCGGCATCGGCCTGCGGATGCCAGCCTGACACCTGCGTCAGCGCAGTCCGGTCAGCCAGCCAGCGCTGCCAGAGTGAATCCGGCACGACGTGGTTCATTCCGCTTACCTGATGCAGGATCACCTGCTGAACAGCGACGGTTGCCACATCTTCATTGCTTTCCTGCAATACCGGCATCAACTGCGCTTTCAGCCAGTCACTGTGCTCATTGAACAACGCCGTCTGTTTAAGGCGTTGAGCTTGCTCAGAATGTCCTTCCTGACACTGCCAGTTCGCCAGCGTTTCGGGCAGGGTCAAGGTTGACCACAGTGTGACCGACTGAGATTTTTGCTGTGAAAGCCAGACCGGACTTTGCGTCAGGCTGGTGGCAACGGTGCTGCTCAGTAGCAAAGGGATGGCGCGGCGGGTATCGCGACGTACCTGAACTATCTGCCAGCGCAATTCATGCAGGGAGGACGTTAATGCCCGTTCATCGCCGCGCTGCTGCGGATTTACCACCTGCATGACCGCCAGCTGGTTGATCCATTCAGGACGTTGCCAGAGGATCTGCCTCGCAAGCTGGCGAAGTGAACCGCTTTCATCGACGCGCACCCAGCAACCCTGTGCGGTCTGATGCACAGCCTTGTCACCGAAGAGAGAGGCCAGATCATCACCACAAACCAGAACCACCGGCAGACGATAATTTTCTGCGGGAAGATCGGCTGACAAAGAGTCTGTCAGCTCAGCGTCTGGCTGACGACCTGCACGCCACAGGCCGATGACGCAAATAATAATGACGAGCAAAAACGCCACCCAGCGCGCTGTGGGGGAGAAAGGCAGAAATACCAGGCACAACATGCCTGCCAGCGATCCGGCCCACAGCCATAAAACCCGTCGCCTGAGAGGACTCATCACACTGACCCCGGTAATAAGGTCGGCAATAACCCTGAAAGCCAGTGTTCAAGCCCCCACCAGAGGAGAGCGACGATGCAGGCAGCAAGCCCGAGACGCACCGGCCAGTAACGAAGCCAGACACCCATGCGGCTGCGCGACGCCCCCACGGAAAGCGCGGGACTCGTTGGCGAAAAGGTCATCGCGGGTACGCGCGCAGAAAGTTGATCCACCAGCTGCTCGCGCTCGGCAACATCCGGGGAACTGTAGCTCCCCTGGAAACCCAGCATGAGAACCCGATGGAAACAGGTCAGCACGGCAACGTCTGGCGCAGGTTCGCGTAAGACGGTACGCATATGTTCATAGAGCTGGTGACCAGCGTCCAGCGTATTAAAGAAATGCGCCTGCAGCGGCGAATTACACCAGACAAAATACGCGTCATCCTGCACGCCGCGCCCTTTGACGGATTCATCCAGCAACGCGCACTGGGCATAAAGGATATACTGGATGCTCTGTTCGCTGACCCCCGCGTCTTTCAGCTGCTGGCGGACGTGTTCGACATCAGCCACGCATTTTTTCCAGAATGTACGGCCTTCACCCTCCGGACAACTCACGCCCTGGCGCAGGCTGATCGCCTGTAACCAGGTGTCCTGAAGCAGAGCATCAATGTCCACAGGCAGCTTTTTTTCTTTCATGGATTGGCTCATGCGCGTAACACCGCAAACAGTTCAAGCTGGATCTCACCCAGCGTACCCGGAACATAGAACGCGCAGGCACCCGCTTCCATCATCTGCTTCGCGGCAGGATGGTTGAGGTCGAGGGAGAAATACTGGTTTTCCAGTCTTAACGGGATTGCTGCAGGCACATGGCTCAGAGGCGTCAGCGGTATCCCGCTCAGCGCCACGTTCACCACGTTACCCACGTCATCCGGCGCACCGACTTTGCACAGCTGCGGGAACTGCGTTTGCAACTGGGCAGAAGAGAGGGTTGAGCGGACGGACAGATAGAAATCTACCCCTTCGCGCAGACGCGGATCGTGCAGATTACCGCGCCATTGGTTGATGCGAGAGTCATGCACCAGTTCAATCGAGACAACACGGGAAGGCAAGCTGGCTTCCAGCAAGATATTGAGCAGCGCAAACAGCGGCGGAAAAACGGCTGTCAGACGGTCATGCTGATAGGCGGGAATTGCCGTGACGTCGTGCTCGAGCGAAAACGTCAGCAGGTTACCGGCCAGACGCGCCAGTTCCTGATACAAACGTTCCGGATGCACCTGCGGATAACGCTGGAAATTCCCCAGTACGGGCTCAGCGCCGTTAAGGGCGTTCAACAGCCAGAACAGTGACACGTCAGCGACGGCAAAGTCGGCCATGCGGGCATTGCTTTCGCGGCGCATTCCCATCAGGCGCTGTAACCGCGCCCGCAGTTGCACCATCAGTATTTCCAGTTGCTCACCGCACCAGTGGCTGGCTTGCAGGCTCAGCAGCGGAGGAATGAAGTGAGTATCCAGCGCCCAGCTACCCTGCGCATCTCGCAGTAAATGGGCGACAGGACAGACCTGATAATCGCCGTTTTCCTGTGAATCCAGTCGCAGCGTCAGTTCGTGCGTCATGACGGCGACCTGCTTCTTATCGTCGCCGTAATAGTTTTGTATATCCCGCCACGCCTGACGATAACGCACCGGACGTTCGGCGCGCTCATCAGGTTGCAGACAGTTGCCACCGTTGGCATACAGTTGAGGCATTGCCAGCATCACCGTGGTTTCAACTGCGTCAGCGGGAAGGCTGGCGGCAAGCGTTAGCGTAGGTGGGAGTAAATCGGCACAATCGGTATCGATCAGAACGCCATCCTGAAAACGGACATTTAGACGTTCTGCTTTCAAACGCCCTTGCGCCAGCGCATCCTGCTCGAACGAAGCATGAAGGACCCCCCACGGATGGAGGACGCCCATTTGCGCGATGCATTCATTTGTCCAGGCCTCCAGAGAGGCCTGTTGTTGAAACTGCTGCGGTGAAACCAGAACTCCGCGTGTCCACAGGGGACGTTCAATCTTCATTGCGCCTCCCGGCTTTACGCTTTCGCTTTAGGCATCTGAGAAACCAAAGAAAGATTCACGTCCATGCCTTCCACCTGGAAGTGCGGTACGGCGTACAGTTTCACGCGGAAAAATCCTGGGTTGTCTTCGATGTCTTCTACGGTCACTTTCGCATCGCGCAGCGGGTGAGACGCCTGAAGTGAATCACCCGGATCGGTCATTTCGGTGACCAGACCACGCACCCAGGTGTTCAGCTCCAGCTCCAGCAGGCGACGATCCTTGGTGGTGCCGATGTTTTCGCGCTGAATAAGCTTCAGGTAGTGCGCGATGCGCGACAGCAGGAAGATGTAAGGCAGGCGAGAATTGATGCGGCTGTTGGCCGTGGCATCGGCCGTGTCGTACAACGCCGGTTTTTGGGTCGAATTGGCTGAGAAGAAGCAGGAGTAGTCGCGGTTCTTATAGTAGGACAGAGGAATGAAGCCGAGGTTAGCAAACTCAAACTCGCGGGTTTCGGGGATCATCACTTCACTCGGGATTTTCACCTGATTGCCGGTACCCAGGTCATACAGGTGGATAGGCAGGTCTTTCACTGCACCACCGGCTTGCGGGCCACGGATTTGTACGCACCAGCCGTTATTGATAAAGCTGCGCACCATGTTGGCCGCAAAGGCAAAAGACGCGTTGGTCCACAGGTATTTGTCGTGATCCGGGCCTTTCACTTCTTCGACATAGTTGAAGCTGCGCACCGGTACAGTGTCAGGACCGTACGGCAGGCGGCCCAGCACACGTGGCATTACCAGGCCGATGTAACGGGAATCATCTGTTTCGCGGTAGGACTTCCACTTGATGTACTCGGCACGATCAAAGTAGTTGCCAATATCTTTAATGGCGGCGACTTCTTCCATGGAATCTTTCAGGAAGAATTTTGGGCCCGCAGCACCGATAAATGGCATATGGGCAGCGGCGGACACTTTGGAGATATTACGCAGCAGCGCCACGTCCTGCGCAGAGGCATCAAACTCGTAGGCTGAAATCAGCGCCGCAATCGGCTCTCCGCCCGGAGTATCGTATTCTGCCGTATAGGTGTGCTGGTATAATCCGCTTTGAATAATCTCCGGCGCGTCTTCGAAATCCTGACGCAAATCGCCTTTCGACAGGTCAAGCAGCTCGATTTTAACGTTTTGACGGAAGTCGGTTTTATCTACCAGGGACTTCACCCCGCGCCACAGGGATTCTACCGACTGGAAGGCCTCGTGGTGCATGACTGCATCCAGCTGACGGCTTATCTGAAAATCTAGCTGAGCGATGTGGTGGTCAATCAGGTTTTTGTCCAGCTTTTCAATTTTTGAGCCCGCTTTACTCAGGCACTCCAAAAATACCTGCATACCGGCGGTCAGACGCTCATCGGCAGTGGCATCCGACATCGCCTGATTATCCTGCCAGATATCCAGCGCGCTCAGCGTTGATACCGGGTTCAGGTTGATTTTTTCAAACAGGGACGCGTACACGCCGCCCGCTACCGGGCGCTCCAGCACGATACTTTCACCGCCGGCAGTATTTTCATTTTTCACAGACATCAGCATTTTCTCTTCGTTAATCCGTTAAACATCAAAACCATCAGACTTATTTGGGTGCCAGGGCAGACAGCTCACTGCGCAGTTCCGCGCTGAGCGCGGGGTCGAGCAGGATTTTTTCCAGCTCTTTACGGAAGGTCGCGTTGTCCAGGAGGTTGGCTTTCAGGTCGCGCAGCAGGTTGCGCATAGCAAGCATGGCTTTCAACTGAGGGATTTGACGGGCAACCTGTTCCGGCTCGAAGTCTTTCATCTGAGCAAAGGACAGGCTGACGTTTTCTTCACTGCCGTCACCGGCCAGTGTGTTTTCTACAGAAAGATTGACGGAGGGAGAGAATTCAGCGAGCACGCTGTCGAAGTTGTTTTTATTGACGTTGACTTTTTCGCGCTCAGACACCGGACGTTGCTCGGCGCCGTTGCTGTAATCGCCCATCACCATCAGTTTGAGGGGTAACTCGACTTTCTTCTGCGCACCGCCGGTATGCACACTCAGTTGGATATTAACGCGGGCTTTGGGGATCTCGGACTGATACGAATTAGACATGGATGTCCCTGTTCTATGAAGGAATAGAAATGGTCAATGTCAGTGAGAAATTAATTAGAACGGCTTACCCTGCCAATAAAACATCCCTGCTTCCATCATCAAACGCAAAGCAAAATAGGGGTCAAAAGCGAGCACATTCCATTCACTGGCTTAGCATGACACGGTGGTTTTAAGTATTAATCTGAAAATTAAAGTTTCGGATAAGCACTCATTGAAGGAGTGTAAAAATATTGGTTATGTTATGTGAATTTAAATTATGTAACATAATGTTACAGTCGGTTTATTTGACAAGAATAGACCATCATTCTGATATATAAGAATTTTCCTTCTAATGCTCTGCAAGCCCCATGCGATAAGGGTGTGTAAGAAACAATCAATTTGAGTTAGTGGCTAAAATTGTACGAAATACACTCGCTAGAGTGAAAAGTCTGATTTTTACTTTTATTGGAAATAAGGGGGTTGTGCATTCGAGAGCAAGTCGAAATATTACGCCCTGCATCAACAATAATATTTTTATCTTTCGCTTTAATGAAATTTATTGATTTTCTCTTAAACGCATTTATTAGAAAAAATCGGTGAGTTTACAGATCACGATGGATTCAGCGGATACATGTTAGGGATGGATGGTTTACCCTGGCACCTTGAATTCACTCAGTGTCATGTACATCCAGTGTTACCTTCGCCTTCTGATGAAGATCTCTTGGTTCTATATTTTCCTGAGAAAGACAGTTGATTAACCACCTGCGCGAATATGGATGATGCTGGCTTCGCCAGAGTTGAATCATTTAATCCCTACTGGGACCGCAAGGGGGTGACCTTCCAGGATATGGATGGATATAGGGTTGTTATTCAGAACATGCATTGGGGCAAGCTCTGAGCTCAGTTTGAGGACAAGGTTATATTTAATTTTTCCCAAACGGACATTCAATGCATCGAAGTGGGGGGAATGCGAAATTCCACGCCTGAAATGATTAAATGCACCAGTAATTTAACATAAATAGCAATAGCTAGCGTGTAAACTGAAGGGTCATCAGTTGAAGTGTTGAAAAAAACACCGTTGGAGTGTACATTGAGTTGTACTTATCAATTGTACAATTCAATGAGGTATATGACTATGCAAGCTATAAATTTTACAACTGCCCGTAATGAACTGGCTTCAGTTCTTGATAGCGTTTCGAGCGGTGAGCCCGTAATTATCACACGCCGATCGGCAAAGCCCGTTGTTGTCATTGATGCTGAGCAGTATGAAAAAATGCTGAGAATTCAAGCTGAATCGGATTTCGATTGGTTGTTTAGTGAACATGGTAAGACGCTTGAGGCTCTTAAAAACCGATGATTCATTTTCTTTCCAGCAAAGACATCATTGGCATTCATGACCGAATGATTGCTGCTTATGGAGGTCTTGACGGCTATACTGACCTCGGTCGGATAGAAAGTATGGCAACACGAATTCTGAACCGCCACATGTATGAAGGCGAGGATGATATTTACGTTCTGGCTGCTGCATATCTTCTTGCTATAGCGCGGGGGCATTGTTTCAATGATGCAAATAAGAGAACCGCATTTGCTTCATCTGCTTTATTTCTGCGCCGTAATGGCATTCTTGTCCGGTTTTCTCCAAGTCATGAAGAGTTGACTGTGTCAGCCGCGCAGGGCAGCCTAGATGTGTGGAATATCGCTGAAGCTCTTAAACAGTCAACCTGATACAAGTTGGGTATTTGTTTTGATATGCATTATTTAACATAATTAACGTTATGCGAATTTAACTTGTAAGTCCCATTTGATAATGTCACTTTTTAGCTAGTTTATAATGTCACCCAGATACGGCGCATTTTTCCACCTTTCTGGGAGATCTCCTCTGATGCTGGTAACCATGTCCAATAAAGAACTTCACCGCTTGCCGGTGATCCAGGCCGTTGTTGAAAAGCGCCTGCGTCGCCGTGATGCCGCCTCTCAGCTGGATCTCACTGAACGTCAGGTACAGCGTCTGATGAACCGCCTCCGGGAATCCGGAGCTGCCGGGCTGACGAACACTCGTCGCGGTATGCCTGGAACCCATCGCATTGATGTTGCACTGCGCCATCGGATACTGACGCTGCTACGTGAAAATTACGTCGGTTTCGGGCCCACACTTGCCGCAGAAAAGCTTCAGGAGCGCCACGGGATTTCCGTTTCTGTCGAGACGCTGCGCTGCTGGATGACTGCCGACGGTCTCTGGGTGCCGCATGCCCATCGGCGACCGCGAGTTTATCAGCCCCGTTATCGACGAGACTGTTTGGGTGAACTCATTCAAATCGACGGTTCACACCACGACTGGTTTGAAGGACGTGCCTCCAAGTGCTGCCTGTTGGTTTACATCGATGATGCCACCGGTCGCCTGATGCATCTGCGATTTTGTCAGAGCGAATCGACCTTCGACTACATGCTGGCCACACGCGCATACGTAGATAAGCACGGCAAGCCTGTGGCGTTTTACAGCGACAAGCATGCGGTGTTTAGAGTCAGCCAGGCTGAGACTCGTCGGACCGGCATGACCCAGTTCGGGCGTGCGCTGCATGATCTCAATATTGAGCTGATATGTGCCAACAGCAGTCAGGCTAAGGGCAGCGTCGAGCGTGCAAACCTGACGCTGCAAGATCGGCTGATTAAGGAGATGCGGCTGGAAAATATTAGCGGCATTGAAGCGGCTAATGCATGGCTGGACGTTTTTATTAGCGACTTTAACCGTCGATTCGCCAGACCGGCAACCTACCCGAAAGATCTCCATAGACCGGCCAGCGAAAACAGTTCAGAACTAGATGACATTTTTGCCTGGCAGACGCTGCGCACGCTCTCAAAATCGTTGACCTTTCAATATGATAAGATGCTTTATCTTGTTGAACCCTCGGAGGAAAATGCGCATATTGCGGGTGAGAAAGTCCTGGCTTTTGACTATCCGGACGGCACGCTGGCATTCCGCTATGGCAACAGAACGCTGAAGTATCAGGTATTCGACAAGCTGGCTTGTATCGATCAGGGCCGCATTGTGGACAACAAGCGACTGGGGGCTGTTCTGAAATTAGCGCAGGAAAAGCAGGACGAACTTGAGACAGCCGGGAAAAGAAACCGCAGCCAACATATGCCTAGAAGACAGGCTCAGGTTCAGGAACAACTGAGGGCAATGAACCCGGTACTTGCCGACCCGACCCTGTTAAAACCCAGTCTGAAAAGATGACCTGACTGCCCTTTTCTCTTCAACATTTGGATAAAAAGTGACATTCAAAAATGGGAAATCAGGGTGACATTTTAAACGGGGATAGACAAAAAAATTTGGCTTAGGAATGGCGGCGAGTATGATGCGGCTATCGTCAGCCGGTGACGCCGTGAGCGCCCCCGCGCTGGCCGAAGATTGCACACAACAGGGAAGAAATTTTATGTCAGCAATACTACCAAAAATCAGTTATCCGGTGCCGTCGAACAGGAACGGCACCGCGTTTTCCTCAGCGGAAGACCTGCTCGCCGTCCTCGGCGGCGAAAGTTAGTTCACCGAAGCTTTGGCCAGGTCTTAAGGCTAGGGTGTTGGACGAAAAAAATAAATTATTGGAACTTGCTCAAAAAAACTATGAGGTTGAATGATTATGATTATATATAAAAAGCTTGCAGTATTTCTTTTCGTTTTCTTGCCATTTATTTCAATGGCTAAAAGTATGGATAAATATAGTGACTCGTATAGTAAATGTGTTTCTGATATAAAAAATCATCCCATAGCTACGGATTGCATAAGTGCTGAGTTGTTAAAACAAGAATACATGATAAATGAAATTGTTTTAAAAAATAAAGATATTACCTCTCCAGAGAATGGGGAGGTAATAGACCTCAAGTCTTTTGTTGATAGTCAAAAAAAATATGTTAATGATAAGTGCTCATTATGGCGTAAAACAGGAGGGCAGAATGGTATTCTTCTGGAAAATCAGTGTGTATTGGATGAGACCATTTCAATAAAGAACTTTCTAAATAACTTCATCAGTTCTATAGAAGGGTAAAAGTAGGGGTCCGCTTGGAAAACGGAAAATAAACCACGCTAAGGCTACTTTTTAACCAAAGCGCTCTTGGTTGTTGCCCGAACGGCGGGACTACGGCGTTTCTGTGTCCGAAACCGAACGATTGCGTACAGCATGTAGATAACGTGTACGAAAGTAAGCAAAACCATTAACGGACAGCGGGATCATTCCGTACATCCCCTTACGGTCAGGGGGTCTCGCTCAATGGAACGAAACTTCCCGTTAAGCTTAAAACGCTTAACGTAGGAAAATTTCCGTTTTCCAAGCGGACCCCTTGCTGGCAGATGATATAAAGTATGCGGTGAGATCTGCTCTAGCTTTTTGGGATGATAATGAAATATATATTCAGGCTGATAAAGGATACTCCTTAGATGTGTCTTTAGCTGTTACAAATATAGTGAATAGCGGACTTTCATTGGATGAGAAAAAATTAAGATATGGAAATCTGGAAGATTTTTTAGCTAGAAAAATCTTCCAAGGTGTTTATTGATTAATCATCAATGGCTATAAGTGCGCCAACCTCACTTCCCTTTATACAATCAAGGGAGGTGAGGTCCTTTCCATCTTTCATCACAGTTAGTGAAGTTTTTGGGATTTGTTCGTCGGCTATTCGGTCAACGCTTGTTGTTAATCTGTAGCTATAAACCCCATTATTTATTTCAATTGAATTAGTTAAATATCTCCCTGATGGGTTGCCTATATTTATATCAAGTTGTTCTTTTTTTCTTTTTAATTCAATATCAGGAGGGAGGTTATTTTTTCCAAATGAATATGTAATGTATTCCAGGTCTTTGTATAGGCTGACGTGCTTTTTGTTTTTTATGTCGCATTTGAATATCAAGTCATTTGCAATTACATTAAAACTTAGTGTCATTAATGTAATTAAAATGACCGTGGTTGTTTTTTTTAACCTCATGATTAATTCACCCTATTGTTATAAAGAAATCCATTATCTCTTGAGAATTTTTAAGTTTACGAACAATGCGACGTATTTTAAATCGAAAGTTGGTGTTTAGTGTACGTCTTTCTGTCTTAAATGAGACCGAAGCCGAGTTGGTCCTCATGTTGGGATTATTAAGAAAGGATCTCTTGAGATCCTTTCTTTCTGCGCGTAATCTCTTGCTCAGAAACGAAAAAACCCGCCGAGAGGCGGGTTTTTAAGCCAGAACCTTGAGCTGCAAACTCTCGGAACTGGGCGGTAACTGGACTTTCGCGAGAACAGTCACCAAATTCGTTCTTTCAGTTTAGCCTCTACAGGCCGATTTATTCAAGCGTAATGTACATACATTGTTAATACGCTTCCCCGATGTTCCCGCACTGTTTCCGTTACCAATGGCTACCGCCACTGGCGATTTTTCGTGTCTTTCAGGGTTGGACTCAAGAGAATAGTTACCTGAACGGGCGCGGTAGTCGGACTAAACGGGGAGTTCGTGCATATAGGGGTCCGCTTGGAAAACGGAAATTTTCCTACGTTAAGCGTTTTAGGGGGTTGAGGGCCAACCGTGCGAAAAACCACGCTAAGAGGTATCAGTAATCGATTTTGATACTATTTAGTCTCTAAGTGACCAAAATACGATATTTGAAATCGATTTTTTGCCCGATATGTGCAGTCTCAAATTTTATGATATTTCAGACTGTTAGTTCATTAACGTGGTTTTTTACATCACTGGACTTCAAACCCCATCATTGGCTCAGCTCTTAAACGTCTCGTATGACTCTGCTAGCTCAACAAGCACTTTGCCAAAGTTGGGAAATCCACTTCCATTCAAAATGTTTGCAACAGCTGCCGCTTTAGGCACATCCCTGGGAAGCCAAATTATACTCAATTCTTTTTGGCTCTCATCAGGGCAGTGGAGGTGTATAGGCAAACCAGAATGACCAAACGGGCACTCAAATGCTTCCATTGCAGTTCTAAAATAGCCAAATACTGCATCTCTCGGGATCAGATACATATGCCACTGCAAATTAAGTTTATGTATGCATTCCAGATTTACTATCAGCTTCGTAAGTCTACCAGTCAGCGGAACAGGGATGCTTAAACGAACCGCTTGGTGTCTGGCAGATGCAAAATGATGAGAGCCGCCAGCATTGATCCAGTGAATACGGCGTGGAGACCATGAAAAATCAATGAAATGCATTTCTTCGAGCCTTATTTCACCATGATCCATGTTCTTGCTAAGGTGCTCTGCTGTGATTGGATCGACAAAATCTCGACAACAAATTAATGGGAAAATATCAATGTCAGTTATGTCTTGCTGCTTAGATTTCGATGCTGATATTCCTTGTACGTCTTTGATGTCGAGCTGATAACCATCAATAACTTCTTCTATGATAAGATTCTCAATCTCTACCTTATAGATATCGTCATAACCAGGACGTCTGTAATTAAGATGAAATGCTTTTCCTAGGGAAAAAGTCCTAGAGTCCATCCACTGATGCCAATTGACAACCGAGCGCGTCCAAAAAGTATCAGGTGCAGTTATAAGAGGTTGTGGTTTTAGTTTATCTTCTGCTAAAAACCTGCAAAGTAATGCCGGACGCCCAAGTTTATGATTTAAGTCTGCCCAAAGATAATGGCCAATTTTTCTCCAGACAGAATTTCTAGGCCTGTAGTTTTTTTTATCTATTTCACTACGGTTTTCCAAGAGACAAATCCTTCATCATTGAGTAAAAACAAGGTAATTTAAAAATTAATTCAATTAAAACAATAAGCTATAAAACCATAAAATAGTGCTCATTAATTGATGTTGGGTTTTTAATTAAATGAGCACTCCGACACGTATGGTTAGTTCAAATTGATCCCCATCCTTTTAAGGATTTTCTGCCCCGCATCTCCGGGGATTTTTATGTTAACAACTGTGTTAATCTCATGGTTTAAATCAAGTCCTTCTGAATCTGAAAAGTCGGAATCTGTCAAAACTGAACGTCTAAACTCAGTAGCCAAAAACTTTGAGCCGGTGAAATCACTTTTACTTAAGTCACAATTTTCGAATAAACATTCTTCAAAATGATTATTTTGGAAACAGCTTTTCTGTAACTTAAGATTTACGAAATCAACATAAACAAGCTTACAATCTATGAAAGAAAATGAGTGAGGGAAAGAAAGATATGAAAAGTCCATGCCCTGGATAAAGCAACCATGGAATTTCACATCATTTATTTTTAAAAAAGATTGTTTTAAATTTGTGAAAGTACAGTCTTTGAATGTACACATTTCAAACTCACAATCTCGAAGAGAATGCCCCTCAATATTACAATTGCTAAAAACACAATCATAAAAAATTTCATTAACAGTTGAATCACCCGTAAGACGCAACCCATCATAATTAACACTGCCTTTCATTTGTTTTCCTCTCACTCATTATTACCTTAAGAAAAGCCTCTTCAGGCGTTTCTGCAAGATTAGATGCTATAAATTGCTTCATGTCATCATAATGAAAAATACCATGTTTAGAAAGCATTGAAAAAGGAATATTCTTCCTTGTTAACTCATCAAAAAGATGTGTTGAAAATAAAACAGTCCTCCCTTCACTAACGATTCTATCTATCAGTTCCCAAAGAAGCATTCTATACTGGATATCAATACCAACAGTAGGTTCATCCAACATAAAAAATTTAGCCCTATCACAGAGTCCGAGCATCAAAGAAATTGTAAGCCACCTTTTCTCGCCATAACTTACTGCATAGGTTCTTTTATTTTTAATATTCTCATATCTATAAAAGAAGTCATCGCTCCATCTGATATCAAGTTTCTTAATAGCGGTAAACACAGCGTGGGTATAATGGCGAAAACGACCACTGTCAGTAGCGATGCAACCGTTAAAGATGCTGCATTCAAACTTATCAGTGAGATTAGCCAAAGCATTAAAATTGTCGTTCCTAGAGTGACGCTAGCTAACACCAGAACAGAAATCAACACAAAGGCAATGCCCGCTAACCTATAACTGGCCAGTGAGAGTGGCCACGCGAAAATGGCTATAAGCAGAATGCTTTTTATCCAGCAATGCTTCGTGTGGGAATAGCCCCACGCGACCAGCTGGCTGCATACGGCAAAGACAAATAAAATATTCAGCGCGTACCAGGGCTGATGGCCATAAAAGGCGAAGGCAAAGAAAGGTTGGGTAATGCTCGCCCACATCCACTGGCGTTTCGCCAATTCCTGGGCACGGCCGGGCTGTTTCGCCATGTTAAATGCGAAGATCAGCGCAAACAGCGGCATGGCCATGCGGCCAACGGCGTAGAGCTGTAAGCTCGAGGGCGCCAACAGAATGTCATTCATATGGTCGATAAGCATGGCGATCAGGGCCACGCATTTAATCGCGTCCATGCTGAACGGGGACATTCTTTCAAAGTAGCCGGGAACCGACCTCACCTGCCCTATGAGCATCTACTCAACCTCTTCACGTAGTTTCTTGCAGACCCGGTTAACTGTACTCAGCGATGCGCCGCTGATGCGGGAGACGTCGGCCAGGCTCTTTCCGCTCTTGCGTAGCGTCATGATCACCATATGCAAATCTTCGTCAGCCCTGCGTCCGTGAAACTTCCCCTCTGCCTTGGCTTTATCAATACCCTCGCGTTGCCGGCGGCGACGGTCTTCATAGTCTTTACGTGATATCGCGGCAAGCATGTCTAACATCATGCCGTTGATAGCCCGGAGCATCGCCCCCTGAAAATCATTTCCGCTCTTATCGGTTAACGCTATTTGGCTGGTGGATAAATCTAAGCTCACGACAGCCAGCTGCTTCGAGTAAATGATTGTTTTTAGCGCTCCCCAGTCATCCTCTGATAAACGGGATAACCGATCGACCTGTTCAATCAGGATGAAGTCACCTTTATCTGCGTCATCCAGCATACGCATGAGTTCGGGTCTCTGAAGCGAGGCACCGGACTCATTCTCGATATACCAGGCGGCGACTCGGTGTCCATTGTCTTCTGCGAATGCTTTCATCCGTTTTTGTGCTCTTTTAGCATCCTGACTTTTTGTTGAAGCCCTGAGATATCCGAAAATGTACATAAACGCCCCTTAAAATGTCATTAAGGTTATATCACAAGTACGAGTGTCATTTAGATAGTATCTTTAGATAAAAATAGCTATAATTTGGTTGTTTCTTTTGGGTATACAAGACAAAAAATTGCGCTGCTTTAATTCTGTTAAAAGTTGAAGGCGACACCTCTCCAGAATTAACATAGCGTTGTCTATTTTTTTCTCTGAATAATGGTTCTGATGAATGCCGATGATATATGCAGTGCCAGCTCTGCATCATATTCGAGTACGGAAGATGCCTTATCGCTGCCGTGTCTAACAGCGGGTTCTGCATTTGTATAGGCGTAAAACTTTTCTATGACCGTAATAAGAAGCGGTGAGATCACACTCTCCTTTCTCATTTGTTTTAGCGCATCCCCCAGCGTTGAAGCGGACGGATAATACGTCCGGCATACGCTCTCTACGGCACTGATAGATTCTTTAATTGAATTCTCCGGATCCTTATGCGAACCCAACGCAAAGTAACGAGCCTTAGCGTAATGTTTTCTGGCTGGTTCAAATCGGTCCTGAAGAGAAGCGTCAGCTTGGTTGAGCTTAAGCTCAAGATCGGTGGGAATTGGAGTCTCTAAGCTGGATGACTCACTGAGTTTCCATTCAATTTTATGCGTAGAAAACAGGTCATTCACTTTTTGGCGATAAGAGGAAAAACTAAATTCTTCATAAGTTTTCTGGCCCCACGAAATTGTCTTTTTCAAATCGTTTTCTTTAAGCAGATAACCTATAAGCTCAACAACATCATAGAACTGATACCAGGCCAGATTTTGGATTCTAACTTTTAAAGAATCGTAGCAATAGAACGAGTCATGATCCTCATCGTCAGTTTCCTGACCGTTCTCAGCGCATAATCTTTCTATTAATGCTTTAATTCCCAAAGGCTTATTTTCATTATTCGGAAACCGGCTATCTCCATCGATGTAAATTAACCCGTCAAGTATGGTGGCAAAGAACAGCGATTTGAGCCACGGCGGGGCATCCTCGCGTATGGGTTCATTTTTATAGTCCGGATCAAAGCCGTGTCGGTATGAAAATTTCATTCTTTTTCCTTCCTATTAAAATTTAGCTATAAGCATCTGAGTTAATTTTAAAAAATTATTCCAGCGTCTGCCTGAGCATGGCCACCGCGTCTGCACCCGACATGGAGAACTGCACCCGATGGCGGGCCGCCACGTCCAGCGCAAATACTTTGGTATACACCTCCGTCGAGCTGACTGATTTGTGCCCCATCAGGCTCTGCAGCACCTTGAGCGGAATACCGGCGTACAGCATATGCATGGCGTAGCTGTGCCGGAAGGTGTGCGGTGTCACCGGTACCGAGAACGTCACGCCGTCGGCGGTGGCCGCGTCCACCGCCTCATTAATCCAGCTGCGCACCGTCCGGTCGGTGATCTCCCAGATGCGCGCCTTTTCGGTCTTACCGGTTCGCTTATTGCGTCGCTCCAGCGGAATTTTCAGCGTGGCCACCATCATCTGCAGCTGGCTGACGTACAGGTGATCCGAGAGAGGGATCAGGCGAAGTGCCTGGCTGCCGGCGGGTGCCCGCCCGGCCGTTCTCGCCGCTTTTTCTGTGCGTTGTTTGAGCGTGGCCAGATGGACGAACGGGTAAGGCGGTGCCAGGGAAAAATCCACCCGGGTCAGGGCCAGCGCTTCGTTAATGCGCGCGCCGGTGTTCCAGAGCGTCGCCAGCAGCATCTTGCGGTGCAAATCCGGCACGTAGTGGAGCAGCGCGCTCACCTCCGGGGCCAGCAGGTATTTCGGCAGGTCGTCCTGGACCAGGGCCATCTTGCGGAGTGCCAGCGCGGCGGGATAGTCGATGGCCACGGGTAACGGAGCAACAGGGGCCGACTGCTGTCCCAGGGTAATAATTCCGGCCATCAGGATGCGTCTCTGGTTGAAGATATGTTCAGTGCTGAAGCAATAATTTCTCTGTTTTCTTCCGTGCGGCCGTCACCGAATAAATCCACTTCCTGCCGCATTGAAATGTCAGCCGCATCTATCAGTTCATAAACCTTCTGCAGGGCATTCAGCAGCTGCAGCGGTGATATCGCGAGCGGCACATCCTGCTCATCCACACCATTGCGGTGGACCAGGTCGTTGCGCCACTGCATGATGATGCCAAGAGGCGTGAGAGGCCAGACGGGCGGCACGTGCAGCACTGTGCCAAAATAGCGCTCAATTGTTTTAACGTTATGAAACGTCATGCCGGAGACGTAATTTCTCGCAGCAGGCCGGAAAAGGGAAAGCGACATTTCGCGGGCAGCCTGCTTGTCTGTATTTTTAATACGTTTGGTTTTCGACTTCAGGTAATACGCATCCCTGAACCGTCTGAGCGGCCAGTCATGCTCCAGCAGCGTCCTGGCACAGTACATCAGGTACGCCTCCATGACCGTCACGGCATGGACGAAGGACATCCGGTATACAAGTTCCGGCTGTGGATTATCAAGTAAGGCCCACAACTTCTTCAGTTCCTGGTTTGCGTGCAGGTAACGCTGATGAACATTGCTCAGGGAAGCCACAAACAGACCGTGTTCATGATCCCACTGAGCCTGATCTGCAAGCGCATCCTGCTCCCAGTAATATAGATTCGTAGCCTGCTCCCACTCTTCAGAGTCAGGTACAACATCCGGATAATTTTCCTCAAGCCATATATCAAAGCGTTCAGCTTCAATATCAAACATCGAGTCTTTCATGCTTCCCATAACACAAGTACCTCTCTGTGTGACTCTATAAACGGGAAATCCCGCCGACATTACTGCTGAGCAGCTGCTTGTGCGGCAGCAATATCGTCCACGGCACCCGGGAGCGAAAACGGTTTTTTCTGGGTGGCAGAGAATTCCACCCAATAGCACAGATATGACCCCCAGCGGCCTGCGTTTTCCCTGGGCTCGAAGTCAACGCTGAAGGCGGTTATTCTGCGTCCATTCAGCGCATGCTCCGGATGCAGGGCAATGTAGTTCATATAGAGATCAAGCAGGTCCTCATACAACTCACCACTTTTCAACGGACCGTCAGTTTTTACCCGCTCCCTCTGGTTCATAAAGTGATTCTTTGCTGCGGTTTTTGATGGAAACGATTTTTCGTTAATTATGATCGGATTTCCTCTTCCCATGATTTCCTCTCCTTTGAGTAACGATGGTGAATATCACAAGGGTAATTTTTAACCACCGTGATTTTTACATACGTAAAAATCACTCACATTATAACAAGCAAACATATAGACACGCTTTGCAATTACCGTTTCACCATTCCTGCATGATCCGATTTACTGGCATATTTTCACTTTCCGGAAGTGTACCACGGCGCAGCAATAAGCAAAGCCGCCCTTTTCGGGGTCGATATCCCCGTCACAGTGCAAGCCAAAAAACACAACATGTACGGGAGTTAGTATCAAACAAGATACCACATGATGTGCTTTTAGCGGGAGCGGCCGCTGGAAAGAAAGGAAAGATCCGGAACTGCCAGAAAGCGGATTTCACGAGAAAAAATGAAAGGAATGCGGTAAACCTTCATTTCAAAACCCTTCTGACAGGAAAATAATGATGCTCAGCCAGTTGCCCCTGCGCTTTCCCAAAAAACTCATCAAATCGCTGAACAACCGTGCTGTCACGGAAAAGACCTCGGTCAACGCCCTGGCAGAGGGTTTTCTTGTCGTCTCATTGCAAACCAGCACGCCGGATGATGACTGGCTGCAGCTGGTTACCCGATCGGACGAAGCGGTGCAGCTTCTGTACCGGAAAGTGATCCTCGGAGAAACCTTTAGCCGCCAGGCACTGCGCCGCACAGAGCTGCGCTTTATAACGGATCTTGCCCATCAGGCCTACCGCGACGCTAGCTCAAAGGAATTTGTCAGGTGGCCAGTATTGGAAACGCTGCTGAACATCAGCTTCGAGCTGCTGGTCTGGCAGGCAGAGCACGGGCTGCCGGTGGACGGACACTACATTAAGCGTACCTTTGAGTTTGCGACGGAAAACTGGCAGGAAGAGGCCGCGCGCTTTATGCGTGAAATGAGCCGCGCCGCCGATCCCGGCTATGCGGAGTACCTGATGCGGCCGCTGGCGTCTGGCTGCTTTTCGCTGGATGATTATCCTGACGAGGTGCAGGCCCGCGTCTTTACGCCGGCGCGCCTGCAGCAGATCTTTCCGCTGCTGATGCGCACCCGGGAGTGGACCTTCAGGCAGCGCGAAACCTTTATCCGGGAGGTGCGCCCGTCGGTGCGGGAAATGAATGACACCTTCACCGCCGGTGACCTGCGGTTTGACATCCGGGTCGACGGCCAGCGCGGCGACTTGCCCGCCGCCGTTGGTGATGAGGTGCCGCGCCTGTATCTGGTTCTGACCGGCTGCAACTTTGTTATGCCGCTCTACTGGAGGGAGTTTGCGGAGCTTTACCGCCTGCTGAACGTCTATCGCACCACGCCAGAGGCGGTACGCCGCTACAGCGAAGGTGCTCTTATCAGCCTGGCCCTGCCGGGGACCACGCATCCGGACGCGCTTCTGGGTTTTGATGCGCTGCGGGTATTTGTGCCGGCAGAGGCATTCGGCGAACTGGTCCGGGAGCTGACGGAACGGTTAGAAACGGGAGCCCTGGCCGACTCCGTGGAAACCCTGCGCACGCTGTACGGAGATCTTTAGCATGACAGATGAACAGACCGGAAAGACGATCAGCCTGTTCGATCAGAATGATGTCACCCGGAGCGGCATCATCGAGTAACCGCAAAAATTCATGTCGCTGAAGCGATGCTCAAGAAACATTTTCGGTATACCAGCTGGCCAGTAGAAAACCTTTCTCTTCGACGAAGTTCTTAATTCTATTTTTTGCCCGAAGTGCATCCTGTTCTTTAGCCGAAGCGGGGAGATATCCGTGAATGTACATTTTTTAATCCTTAAATGACGCATAGGTGATGATCATAATGTACATGACAGATAAGTGATGATTCATTGGAGAAAAGCGTCACATTTTGATTATGATATTGCTATTATGGTAAATAGTAAAAGTTAACCCCATAAGATTCATCGGTTATTTCTCCAGTCATGGGGTCTTTCTTTACTTTTGAGTATTGGCGATATTTTGGTTCTTCTCTCCATTCTAGCTGGCCTTTTTTTCTTGTTTTACTTAGTGGTGAGTCATCAAAATCTGGTTTTGATGATTCTTTAGTCGCTAATTCTGGGGCAACAAAAGAAAATTTAGATGAGGGAGGAAGGTTTGCTAAAACTGGGAGAGAGAGAAGTAAGCAAGTTGCTACAAGGATGACGTTTTTACTATCCATAAGAGTTCTATACCCATCATTGGCTTTTTAGCGGCAGTTCATATTTTAATCTAAATGTATTTTCAAATGAACCTAATACTACAATGATTTACTTGAGAATGCTCCTGTCTACACGTAAGTTCACGCTTTGTAAACGAAAAATGCACCTGGGGAGATGGTTTTTCGAAGGTTAAAATACGAGATCACCCAGTTTGACCGTTGCTTACGAAACCCGTCGCACCTATGAACTATCCCATTTAGCCTGGTGCGCACTTGTCGCTGCCCGACTTGCGCAACAGGAAGGCAAAGTGCTGTTCCCGCTGCAAGTTTGTAATGTCACCCAGATACGGCGCATTTTCAGCCATTCTGGAAGATCTCTTCTGATGCTGTTAACCATGTCCAATAAAGATCTTCACCGCTTGCCGGTGATCCAGGTCTTTGTTGAAAAGCACCTGCATCGCTGCGATGCCGCCTCTCAGCTGGATCTCACTGAACGTCAGGTACAGCGTCTGATGAACCGCTTCCGAGAGTCCGGTGCAGCCGGGCTGACGAACAGCCGTCGCGGTTTGCCCTAAACTTATCGCATTGATATTGCATTGCGCCATCGAATACTGACGCTGCTACGTGAAAATTACGTCGATTTTGTCCCCACACTTCCCGCAGACAGCGCCACGGGATTTCCGTTTCTGTCGAGACGTTGCGCTGCTGGATGACTGCCGACGGTCTCTGTGTGCCGCATGCCCATCGGCGACCGCGAGTTTATCAGCTTCCTTCGCAAGGCCATTCATCATCATGGCGAACCCGAGGGGCACTATCGATAAAAGTGGCGCCAACACTGCGGCACTGGCCACGCTCAATGCGGGTAAGGAAAAGGAGGAACGCATCACGGTCAGGCAAAGTAAATATTTGAACACAGCACGCGTTTATAGAACTGTTTAACCGAACGTACCGGACCGAAATACTAGATTTTTATCTTTTCATAACCCTGAATGAAGCACGGGTAATAACGGAACGCTGGCAGAATGAATACAACAGTGAGCGACCTCATGAACCCCTGAATAATCTGACGCCGAAAGAGTATCGGCTGGGAGCTGAGAAAGCGGAAATCACAGAAAGTGCGTGGAACTAATGCTGGGATACTTACAATCTGAACGGCAAGATATTTAATAAGCACATTGAACGCAACAACCTGACGCTGAGAACCCGTATTAAACGTCTGGCCCCGAACAATCTGCTTCTCACACTCGATTGAACTTCATCAAAATAGTCATCGGAGCCTTTATCGAAAAGCACATGCTCTACTAATTGGAGTCACACTGTCGATTTATTCAATAAAACCTTACCTACACTAATGCGACGACATTCTTACAGCTGTAATACTATTCATTCAAATGTTTATCTGCAATCTCATTTAAGATTTCTTTTTAACATTTAAAATGCATACAACTTTAATCAACATTAAAATTAAAAATCATGAAAGCATTGACAGCTCAGTAGCGATTGAAGTGCTAATGGATATTCCTGAAGACAATGTCGTTGCGACTTAAAATGATAGACTATCAAACGAGTTAATATAAAGCATTTCATTTAGTAATGATGTATTTTCGTTGCATTCATTGATGTGCGTTAACCCGCTTTAAAAATAAGGTTAAGGTTAGCAGGGGTTGTTTTTTTATTAGTAATAATAAGTGGCTTAACAAAATACAGGGGATGTTATATGAGTCATGGGCTTGTAGCTATTCAAACGTTAGATGTTACCAATACAGCTTTTATGCTGCTATGTACCAGCCTCGTTATGTTAATGACACCTGGACTGGCCTTTTTCTATGGCGGTTTAGTCCCACGCAGAAGCATTGTGACAATAATGTCACAAAGTTTTTTCTCGATGGGATGGGTGGCAATCCTTTGGTCTGTTGTGGGTTATTCGCTTAGCTTTGGCCCAACGATGAACGGAATTATCGGAGATCCGTTTTACTACGCGTTTTTGAACAATATAACTCCGCATACCATGTATACCGGTAATGGCGGCGGATTGCCTCTGTTAGTCCATTTCGTCTATCAAATGATGTTTGCCATTATTACACCAGCGTTAATTACCGGTGCGTTCGCCAACCGCGTGAACTTCCCGGCTTATCTTGTGTTTCTAACTTTCTGGACACTTTTGGTTTATTGCCCATTTGTTCATATGGTCTGGAGTCCGGAAGGGATGTTTGCTAAGTGGGGAGTAGTGGATTTTGCCGGTGGTATTGTCGTCCACGCTACCGCTGGTTTTGCCGCCCTCGCTTCAGCACTATATGTCGGTAAACGTGCTTTCGTTTCAGATGGCAGCCATAACATTCCCTATATCGCATTGGGTGCCGGGTTATTGTGGTTTGGTTGGTATGGCTTCAACGCCGGTTCAGAACTGCAGGTTAATACCATCACCGTTTCCGCCTTTATCACCACTGATATTGCCGCTGCATTTGCTGCTATCACCTGGTTTCTTATCGAGAAAATCCGTACAGGTAAACCTAAGCTTATCGGTTTTTTAACCGGTGCGGTCGCTGGCCTTGCAACCATCACACCTGCCGCAGGCTACGTTTCCATTCAGTCAGCAGCGATTATTGGCATGATTGCCAGCCTAGTCTGTTATTACGTGGTTCTGCTGGTAAGACGTCATCTTGACGATGCACTGGACGTATTTGGCGTCCATGGTGTTGGTGGCATAACCGGCTCAGTTCTAGTGGGAATATTCGCCTCAACCGCCTGGAACGCAAAAGGTCCTGATGGCTTGCTAGAAGGCAATGGGATGCAAATCATTAAACAGATGACTGCTGTCGTCTTTACCAGCTTCTGGTCTTTTGTTTTTACACTCGCCATTTTGTGGTTAATTAATAAATTCACACCGGTTAAAGTCAATCAAAATACCGTTGGGGCAGAACTAGATTACACATTATTCGGTGAAGATGCCTACTCTGAGAGGAATTAATATAATCCGTATCTTCGACTCACATGAGCAGTTTTTCGATGACTTAACCCACAGCCCTTAAATTCAAGTTGTGAATTTATCGGATTAATACGTTAACTGGCAAAGTAACGCTTCCTATTCCAAAAAGTATATATATCAAAGGAGTGGCGACTCCAATTAGTAGAATATGTGATTTTCGATATTCGGGTTTTGTAGAGGTATAGGTCAGCAGGGAAACGCGTTTATATGATCGACAACGAAAGCGCTTGTGATGTGAAGAACTCCGATCGTGGCGATGAACTTCATGTGAATGGTAGCGAGGAAAATGAACAGGAACGGAAACCATAGAAAACCACAACTACCAATAGATTATCAGAAAATTCTATCGATTGAAGGCATTACCCATCAAAGGTAGCATTGTAAATGGAGAAATTATGCAACTTACACCCAGAGAAATAGAAAAGCTGATGGTTTATACCTTAGCTGATGTCGCGTTAAAAAGGAAAAACAAGGGGCTGAGGCTTAATCATCCAGAAGCCGTCGCTATTATTACCGTCACCGCAATGGAAGGGGCGCGCGAGGGAAAAAGCCTGGAAAAAGTGATGGTAGCAGCGCGTACCATTTTGACCAAAGAAGATGTGATGGATGGCGTGGCTGATTTAATTCCCAACGTGCAGGTGGAAGCCATTTTCACTGATGGCAGCCGCCTTGTAACGGTCCATGACCCAATTCAGTGATTAAACGACACCTTTTCACTTAAAGGATTATTTATGAAAAAGAAATCTTATACCACGTCAACCGTGGATACTACCGCTGAAACAACGGTGCCGCTCGGTGGTTATATATTAGCAGATACACCAATCAAATTTAATGAAGATCGTCCTGTCATCAAAGTGAGTGTCAAAAATACCGGTGATCGCCCAGTTCAGATAGGTTCTCACTTTCACTTTTTTGAAGCGAATAAAGAACTGGAGTTCGAGCGCGAAAAAACATTTGGTAAACGGCTGAATATCACCGCAACTACCGCTATACGTTTTGAACCGGGCGATATTATTACGGTTGAGTTGATTCCTTTTGCAGGCAAACAAACAGTCTACGGATTCAATAACCTTGTTGACGGCTGGGCCGGTAACTCCTTCGACGGTCAAAATGATGCGCTTGATGAAATTATGGAAAACGCGGTCAAGCGCGGATTCAAATCGTCTCATTAAAATTTAAAATTAAATGCTATTGGAGAAATCATGCCCACAATTTCAAGAAAAGAATATGCCAGTTTGTTTGGACCAACCGCCGGTGACAAAATTCGCCTAGGTGAGACCGACCTTTATATTGAAATCGAAAAAGATCTGCGTGGTTACGGTGAAGAATCCGTATACGGTGGAGGCAAATCGCTACGTGATGGAATGGGCGCGAATAACACGTTAACGCGTGATAACGGCGTACTGGACTTGGTTATTACCAACGTCACCATTGTTGATGCCAAACAGGGTGTCATAAAGGCTGATGTCGGTATTAAAGATGGCCTGATTGTCGGCATCGGTAAAAGTGGCAACCCCGCAGTCATGGACGGCGTGACGCCAAATATGATTGTCGGACTGAGCACCGACGCCATTTCCGGCGAACACTTAATCCTGACCGCTGCCGGTATCGACAGCCATATTCACTTTATCTCGCCACAGCAGGCTTACGCTGCGCTGTCCAATGGCGTTACCACCTTCTTTGGTGGCGGTATTGGCCCAACTGATGGCACCAACGGCACCACGGTAACGCCAGGGCCCTGGAATATTCGCAACATGCTGCGTTCGTTTGAAGGACTGCCGGTCAATGTTGGCCTGTTAGGTAAAGGCAATGCATTCGGCAGAGCCCCACTTGTGGAGCAAATTGTTGCTGGTGTCGCAGGTTTGAAAGTGCATGAAGACTGGGGTGCTACGCCAAACGCGATACGCCACTCATTGCGCATCGCGGACGAAATGGATGTTCAGATATCGGTGCATACCGACAGCCTTAACGAAGCGGGTTATGTAGAAAATACTATTGAAGCGTTCGAGGGTCGCACCATCCACACCTTCCACACCGAAGGTGCAGGTGGTGGACACGCGCCGGACATCATCAAAGTCGCCAGTCAGCCAAATGTGTTGCCAAGTTCAACCAACCCTACCCTGCCTTTCGGCATCAACACTCAGGCGGAACTGTTCGACATGATCATGGTTTGTCACAACCTGAATCCGAACGTAGCCGCAGATGTCTCTTTTGCGGAAAGCCGCGTACGTCCGGAAACTATCGCCGCCGAAAACGTACTTCATGACATGGGGGTTATCTCTATGTTCTCCAGTGACTCTCAGGCAATGGGCCGTGTTGGGGAGAACTGGTTGCGCATCGTGCAGACCGCTCATGCGATGAAGAGTGCACGCGGCAAACTGCCGGAAGACAGCCACAGCAACGATAACTTCAGGGTACTGCGCTATGTCGCCAAAGTAACCATTAACCCGGCAATTGCGCAGGGTGTAAGCCACGTTATTGGCTCAGTTGAAGTGGGCAAAATGGCTGACCTTGTACTGTGGGATCCGCGCTCGTTCGGCGCTAAACCGAAGCTGGTGATTAAGGGTGGGATGATTAACTGGGCGCTGATGGGCGATCCCAATGCGTCGTTACCAACACCGCAGCCAGTGTTCTATCGCCCGATGTTTGGTGCGATGGGAAAAGCCCTGCAGGACACCTGTGTCACGTTCGTTTCTCAAGCCGCACTGGATGACGGCGTTAAAGAGAAAGCAGGATTGGAGCGTCAGGTTATTGCCATCAAAAATTGCCGTTCGATTACCAAAAAGGATTTGGTGCGCAACTCAGTCACGCCACACATTGATGTCGATCCTGAAACATTCGCCGTAAAAGTTGACGGGGTGCATGCCACCTGTGAACCGATTACTACTGCGGTAATGAACCAGAAATACTTCTTTGGCTAAGCGCACTTCTCGCGCGTTCTGATTTAAGGCGATTACAACATGATACTGATTGAAAAAATTATTGGTAATACCAAGAACGACCCGTCATGGAAAGAAAAAACCATGGAATATCAGCACGATGTGCTATCACTCGAGCAGTGGGAAGCCCAGAAGAGTCGTTGCCGTAAGCAAAGTGAACAAGGACTTGATGTCGGTATCGCGCTGGATCGCAGTGTTCGTTTAACGGATGGGGATGTTTTGTTACGAGATGACGACAAAAAATATCTGTTAACCGTTCATATTACCCTGCGCGAAGTCCTGATTATCCACCTGGAAAGCGTAGCAGATGCGGATTTCGAAGCGTCTATTAAGCGCGTGTTTGAACTGGGGCATGCTCTGGGTAACCAACACTGGAAGTCAGTGATTAAAAGCACTGAGGTGTATGTGCCGCTGACTGTCGAAAAGAAAATGATGAGTTCGGTCATGAAAACCCACGGCTACAATGAGTCTGAATATCACTTTGTACCGGGTGAAACAGTGCTACCGCTTCTCACCCCGTCTGAGTCGCGTCTGCTGTTTGGTGGCGCTGAAGATTCCCATGTGCATGTCAGGGTGATCCACCAGCATTCACATCAAGACCATGCTCACCCCCATGATCACGAGCATCTCGACCACGCACCTCATGGGAAAGAGCATGAGTAAAAACATTAATATTGATGAACTACACCAGCTTCTTCATCTGGTCAGGGTGCTTCAATTTGGTGACTCGGTGCTGCCAGTAGGAGCATTTTCCTTTTCCTGCGGGGTTGAATCAGCCATTCAAGTTGGACTGGTTCACGATGTTGTGACGTTAAAAGCATTTGTCGAAACCTCGCTGAGGCAGGCTGCACAATGCGACGCCATTGGGTTGGCCCATGCTCACCAAGCATTGCTTGATGGCAACTTCAGGCAAATTCTGGCCGTTGATCGCGAGATTATTAATCGCAAACTCAACGATGAAGCGCGGGTAATGACTCAGCGTATGGGCAAGAAGCTGGTGGAAATGACCATCAAAGTCTTCGAGTCAGAAGTGCTGACGTGGTGGCTTGATAAAATCAAGGCCGGTGAAACCGCAGGCACCTTTCCGGTAAGCCAGGCATTAATCATGGCATTACAGGGTATCAGCGCCCAGGAAGCCATCACCATGCATCAGTACGGCGTTGCCATGACAATCTTAAGCGCCGCCCAACGGTTGATGCGAATAACGCACTTTGATAGCCAGAAAATTCTGTTTGAGGTTAACAAAAGCATACCCGAATTTTGCCAGCAGGCCGTTAATGCAAATATCAGCGAGATGGCATCGTACACGCCACTGATCGATATTCTGGCATCCGTACACGTTGATGCGCATGTGCGTTTATTTATGAATTAATGGAAAGGAAAGAACAATGAAAAAAATTACGCGCTTAGGTATTGGCGGCCCGGTCGGCTCAGGTAAAACAGCCATCATCGAAGTGATCACGCCAAAATTAATTGAGCGAGGTTATAAGCCGCTGATCATTACCAATGATGTGGTGACTACTGAAGATGCTAAACAAGTAAAACGTACCCTGAAAGGTATTCTCGACGAAGACAAAATTTTAGGCGTTGAAACCGGCGCCTGCCCGCATACCGCGGTGCGCGAAGACCCCAGCATGAATATTGCTGCCGTCGAGGAAATGGAAGATAAATATCCTGACAGCGATCTGATCATGATTGAAAGCGGCGGTGATAATTTAACGCTGACCTTCAGCCCGGCGCTGGCGGATTTTTATATCTATGTTATTGATGTGGCCGAAGGGGAAAAAATTCCACGTAAAAATGGGCCGGGCCTGGTGCAGGCCGATATTCTGGTGATTAATAAAATTGACTTAGCCCCATACGTTGGCGCAAGCCTTGAGGTCATGGAAAATGACACCAAAATTGTGCGCAGCGGTCGTCCCTATATTTTCACCAATTGCAAAACTGGCGAAGGCATCGATGCTCTGGTGGATATGATCGAAAATGACTTTCTGTTTACGCACGCTAAATAGGGGCCACGATGCAGATTAATGAAGAGGCGCCGCTGGCGCTCGATTCTCTCTCGCTGGGCGCATTAGCGCCCGAATTAGTGAGTTATCAACATGAGCCGCCGCAAATGGCCAGTGCCGCCGTTGGCAAACACGGCTATCTGCGGCTGAGATTTGCTAAGCGTGGCGCTAAAAGTACCCTGCATGAAATGGAAAGAAAAGTACCGTTACTGGTACAAAAAGCGCTCTACTGGGATGAGGAAATGCCGTTCCTGCCTTGTGTGACGATGATTTCCACATCAGGATGTATTTTGCAGGGAGATCGCTTAACCGTTGAGATTGACCTTGACGCGGGAGCGTGTGCCCACGTTACCACGCAATCTGCGACTAAAGTTCATTCGATGGATAATAACTTCGCCGCGCAAACGCAGCATATTCGCGTCGGAAAGCAGGCCTATCTTGAATTTATGCCCGACCAGCTTATTCCACATCGCAAATCACGATTTATCAGTGATACCGTGATTGAATGTGACAGCACCGCGACCGTCATTTATTCAGAGATTTTAATGTCCGGGCGCAAATATCATCATCAGGATGAGCGTTTTGGATTTGATGTCTACTCTTCCCGCATTACGGCGAAAAATGAGTTTGGCAACACCCTGTTTAATGAAAAACTGGTGTTAACGCCGAAAGAAAGGCCGCTGGATGTGGTAGGCGTAATGGGCAAATTTGACGTTTATGGCAACGTCATTGTTTTCACACCGAAAGAATATCAGGATGAAATTTTAGCCCAGTCACCATCATTTTACAGCGAGCAACTGTGTTATGGCGTCAGCCGTTTACCGAATGAATCAGGGCTTATTTTCAAAGTGCTTTCGTGCGACAGCTCCGATGTAAAAAATGCAATCCGCGAATTCTGGCAAAAAGTTCGTAAAGTCACGACCGGATATTCATTACCCACGCCGTTTATCTGGAAAGTATGATTATTCCGTATTTGTTCCAGCCGAGGAAAAAGGGCTTTTATTGCCCTCTTTCCTCAAATAGTTCGCCAGGGCAAATGTCAATTATCAGGAGGAGTACTGATATGAGCATTTCATCAAGCATATCAACTAAATGGAATTATTTCGCAGATTCCAACGACGTGATTAAGTTTATCGACGTGACGCTGCGTGGATGCGCGCAGGTCATGTTTCAAAATAATCCGCTTACCGGATTAATCTTCTTTGTTGCAATATTTATTGCTTCTTACGGTGAGGGAAACCCCGCTGCGGCATATGGCTGTGTTCTGGGTAACGTGATAGCAACATTTACCGGCAGGTTTCTTCGCGATCGCACTTCCTGGTTGGCGGGTCTTTACAGTTATAACGGCTGTCTGGTTGGGGTTGCGCTGCCGACCTTTCTGGCAGTGACGCCACTTCTTTGGTGCTGCATTGTTATTGGCAGCATCGTTTCGGTTATCGCCACAGTCAGTCTTGCCGACGTAATGAAAACCTGGAAGGTTGCGGCGTTAACGGCACCTTTCGTACTGACAACCTGGGTTATTTTGCTGGCAAGCTATGCGTTTTCTGACCTGCCAGCTTCAGGCTTGCCAGTCCCTGAACTTCCTCTTCCTTTAATGGATGTCAGCGCACAAAACTTTTTTAACGACCGAATCTTCGAAAATTTATTTAAAGGCATTTCTGAAGTCTATTTATTGAGTAGCGTCACAGCCGGTGTGCTGTTTGTTGTCGGTCTCGCGGTGGCATCACGCTGGGCGGCGATATTCGCTATCGGTGGCTCCTTTCTCGCCATTATCACTGCCGCGTTACTGGGTGGTAAAGCCAATAGTATTGAGAGCGGACTGTATGCCTTTAGCGCTGTACTGACGGCCATCGCCCTCGGTTCCACCTTCAATAAACCAAGCTGGCGCGTGCTGGGTTACACCTTGATTGGCGTGATGTTTACCGTTTTTGTTCAGGGTGCGATGAATGAGTTGCTGACTCCAGTGGGCATACCGACGCTGACCATGCCGTTTGTGCTGGCGTCGTGGCTATTCCTGGTACCGAATCAGGATATTATGCCACCGCATCGTCAAGGGCGGTAATGCTTTGCTGACCGATGATAACAGGAGCCCCCCAATGCTTTTGCATAAATTAATTGGCTGGATGCCAGGGCTAAACGATCTCCTCCATTATAAGAAAGCGTTTCTTAAGGATGATATTGTGGCTGGATTTTCGGTTTCCGCCGTAGCATTGCCGGTGGCTATTGCCTACACCCAGTTAATGGGCATTAACCCGGTGATTGGGCTGTATGCCTGTATCCTGCCGATGATTGTTTATGCATTATTTGGTACTTCGCGCCAGCTTATTGTCGGGCCTGATGTAGCGACCTGCGCGGTTATTTCCTCGGTAACCATGCCGTTAGCGATGGGAATTAGTGATATCATATGGGAACTGACTATTATTATGACCATCATGACAGGGCTGTGGTGCCTGCTTGCAGGTTATTTTCGGCTCGCTATTTTTGCCGAGTTTCTGTCACAACCTATTCTGACGGGCCTGTTTAACGGCGTGGCGGTAACTATTGTTGCCAGCCAGATGAGCAATATTTTTGGCCTGACTCCGTCACCAACCAACTTCATCGCCAGCATGCTGGCGTTACCGAGAAAAATAGTCGAACTGCACTGGATTACGCTGGCACTGGCCTTAAGCAGTCTGGTGATTTTATTACTTTTAAAAAAATTCAGACCGACCTGGCCCTCTACGCTTATCGTAATGGTACTCGGTACCGTGCTGAGTGATTTTTTTGACTTCCATGCCGCCGGCATTGCTATAATTGGTAATATAGGCACAGGTTTACCGCATATTCACACTCCCTATTTTGACTTCTTGCTATATAAAAAACTGCTAATTCCCTCGCTTAACCTGACGGTTATCAGTATTGCCAGTTACATGATGACGGTCAGAAGCTTTGCAGAAAAAAATCATTATGAAGTGGATATTGACCAGGAGCTGCGCGCATTGGGCTATATCAATATTGCCGCAGCCATCAGTCAGGGATTTGCCGTAAGCGCCGCGACCAGCCGTACTGCCGTTAACGATGCTAACGGTGGCAAAACCCAGATGGTTTCTGTTATAGCCGCATTAATGATTGCGCTGGTACTGTTTTTTCTGACGCAATCCCTTAGTTTTATCCCGCTGGCCGTTCTCGGCGCCGTGCTTGTTTATTCAGCGACCTCGATGTTTAGTCTAACTACGCTGTACGCGATGCGTAAAACCAACCGCGCAGATTTTATTTTAGCGTCATTTACGTTTGTGGCGGTGCTGGTAGTCGGATTAGTGAACGGTATTGGCTTTGCTATTCTGGTCGGATTACTGCAGTTTTTGCACACTGTTTTCAGACCAACCGATTTACTCCTTGGTTTAGACGACGTTGGCGTTGTTCGCTCCATGCGTGCGGAAGATGATATTAAACCGATCCCCAATGCGCTGTTATACCGTTTCAACTCGCCACTCACCTATTTTAATATCAGCTACTTCAAAAAGCGTATTCATCAACTTATTGATGACTCATTCACACCGTTGCGATGGGTGATTATCGATGCTGCAAGCAGCTTTACCTATAACGACTCTACGGTGATGAAATATATCAGCGAACTGGCAAATGAATTAAAAAGCAGAGAGATAATATTAATTTTAGCCGGACGAAGCAGCGAACTACGCTCATGGTTGCTTAAAAACCAACTGGCCTTGTACCCGAAAGGGCCGATATTAGTTCCCGATCTCTATTTTGCCATCCGTCTGATGCAAAGCTATCGCGAACAAAATGAAATTAACGAACAAACCCTGGCACTCAATTCCGCTGTTGCGCACAGAACCAGCCAGCTTAACTGATTTTGAACAAAATGATTAACATACCCAAAATGATAACATTGCATGATTTATATTACCGCCATGGAATTTAAGGAAGCGACATGCCACTGAACCTGAAAGCACTAAGTTATGCACTTGCCTTAGTCGTAAGTACATTACCGTTTCATTCCCACGCTGATAATTCGCTGTCACCCCGACACTCGCTCAAACTGGCGATTGGTGACGAACCAGCAGAAGGCTTTGATCCTTTGTTGGGCTGGGGTCATGGCAGCTACTTGTTGTTACACAGCCCGCTGTTAAAACAGAAAATCGATTTAAGCTGGGATAATTTACTGACCGAGGAAGTGGTTAATAGCACCGACGGGAAAACCTGGACAATAACACTTAAACCCGACCTTAAATTCTCTGATGGATCTCCTCTCACGGGTAGAGACGTCGCCTTTACCTATAATCAGGCTGCGCAAAGCGGCGGTAAAATTGATATGGGAAATTTTTCCTCAGCCAAAGCTCTGAACGACCGTCAGGTTGAAATTGCCTTATCTGCGCCGCAAAGCACATTCGTTAATGTCTTAGGATCGCTGGGGATCGTTTCTGAAGAAAAATACGATGCAAAAACCTATGCACAGAATCCTGTCGGAGCAGGCCCCTACCGCCTTGTAGATTTCCAACCAGGTCAGCAACTCATCGTCGAAGCGAACCCTTATTATTCCGGCGCTAAAAATGATTTCGATAAGCTGGTCTTCATCTTTTTAGATGAAGACAGTGCCTATGCGGCAGCGCAAAGCGGCCAGTTAGGGTTAGTCAGAATAGCGCCTTCTGTCGCGGTGACACCGAAACAGGGTTTAAAACTGTGGGTTCGTCCGAGCGTAGAAAACCGCGGGATCGTTTTTCCAACCACGCCAGCCAGAAAAAAAGACGCCAACGGTTATCCTGTCGGCAATGATATTACTGCCGATGTCGCTATACGCCGCGCAATCAACTACGGCATTGATCGTCAACTGCTTGCTGACCAACTAATGGAAGGTCACGCCATCCCCGCCTACACCGCCGTACAGGGTTTGCCCTGGGATAAACCAAAGGCGTCGTTTAAAGACGGTGATATTACCAGAGCGAAACAGATTCTGGATGATGCTGGCTGGAAAGTTGGCAATGACGGAATTCGGGTCAAAAACGGTAAGAAGGCGCAGCTCACACTATGGTACGCCAGTGGAGACAGCACCCGACGCGATCTGGCGCAGGCGGTTCGCGCCATGGTGAAACCTTTGGGTATCGAGATGGATCTGAAATCCGGCAGCTGGGAAACGGTTGAGCGAAATATGCATGCCAACCCGACACTGTTTGGCTGGGGCGGCCTCGATCCAATGGAACTTTACCATCATTACAGCAGCAAAACCGCTGGCATTGAGTATTTCAACCCAGGCTACTACAGTAATAAAGCGGTTGACCATCATCTGCAACAGGCACTTGATGCACCAACCTGGCAGCAAGCTGTTCCTTACTGGCAACAGGTTGAATGGGACGGTAAAACCGGAGTGGGCGTACAGGGCGATGCAGCCTGGGCCTGGCTGCTTAATTTACAACATACTTATCTTGCTAATCCCTGCGTCGATTTAGGCAACGCGGCGCCTGAAGTTCACGGCAGCTGGTCGGTACTGAACAATCTGCAAGACTGGAAATGGACGTGCAACTGAAGCGCCTCTTTATGACAACTCTTAGCGTGGCCCGGTCTGACGGGCTATGCCAGGTGCTGTTTACATTGCTGCGGCTGGTACTGCAGCTGATTCTGGTGATGGCGGGAACTTTTACGTTACTCAGCTTTTCGCCGGTTGACCCGATTCGAGCCTACATCGGTAACGATTTACTGCATGTTCCTCCTCAACAGTACCCATTGATCGCTGCGCGCTGGGGATTAGATCAACCTTTATGGCTACGTTTCTGGCACTGGTTTTCGCAACTGATACAGGGCGATCTCGGTTATTCAATGGTGTATAACGCCCCCGTCGCGCAAGTGATCGGTGAGCGCTTCTCGGTTTCTTTTGCCTTATTAGCCAGTGCGTGGGTGCTGTCAGGCGTGTCAGGTATCCTGATTGGATTTCTCGCCGGGCGTTATCTCAATCGCTGGCCGGACCGGTTAATCTGCCGCATTAGCTATCTGTCATCTTCACTGCCGACGTTTTGGGTCGGATTATTACTGTTGGTCATTTTTGCCGTGCACTGGCAATGGTTTCCGGTTTGTTGTGCCTGGGATCCGGGCAGCAACACGCAGGACGCCAGCATTGGCGATCGCATCCATCATTTAATTCTGCCGGTGATTGCGCTGAGCCTGACGGGCTTTGGACAAATCGTGCTGCACACCCGGGAGAAAATTGCCGAAGTGATGCGCAGTGATTTTGTGCACTATGCCCGCGCGCAAGGCGATAAAGGCTGGTCATTGTTACGCGTACAGGTATTTCGCCATGCGGTGACACCGGCGTTATGCCTGCAATTCGCTTCGATAGCTGAATTGCTCGGTGGGTCGTTACTGGCCGAAAAGATATTTGCTTACCCCGGCTTAGGGCAAGCCACCATTGACGCCGGGCTGCGAGGCGATATTCCTCTGCTGATGGGCATTGTGGTGTTTTGTACGTTACTAGTGTTTTGCGGCAATAGTCTCTCTGCTCTGTTATTAGCAAGAATGAACCGGATTCTGGAACATAAATGATGCTAAATAATCCCGCTCCAGCGTTGCTACGCGTGACCTTTTCCACCCTGCTTCTCAGCCTGTTGACGATATATGGTATTTTTTTACTTTCAGCTGATATACCGATCGATCTGCTGACGCGCTATCAGCCACCAAGCGCTGCACACTGGTTTGGCACTGACAATATGGGCCGTGATCTGTGGTTGCGCTGCTTTCAGGGCGCATTGATCAGTTTGCAAATTGGTGTTGGCGCAGCATTGTGCAGTGGAGTCATCGCGATGCTGGTCGCCACCCTGACCTTAATCCATCCGACTTTCGACCAGGCTCTGCGGTTAGTTATCGACACGTTTCTCTCATTACCGCATTTGCTGTTGCTGATCTTAATTTGCTTTACCTTTGGTGGTGGAAAGCAAGGTGTAATCATCGCCGTCGCCTTAACTCACTGGCCAAAGCTGGCATTAATCCTTCGAGCGGAAGCACAATGCATCCGCACCAGTGATTACATGACGCTGGCCCAGCGGATAGGAAATGGTAGTTGGTACTGCTGGCGGGCGCATTATCTGCCCGCCTTATCCTCACAGTGGTTTGTTGGCACACTGTTGATGTTTCCTCATGCAGTGTTACACAGCGCAGCGCTAAGCTTTCTCGGCTTCGGGCTGGCGCCACATGAACCGTCACTGGGCATTTTGCTGTCAGATGCTTTACGTTTTATCAGCAATGGGAGTTGGTGGTTGGCGGTGTTTCCCGGCCTAATGCTTTTGCTGATTGTTTTACTGTTTGATCAAAGCGTTCGCTCTATTCACTTCCTGTGGCTGAGGAATCAATAATGCTAAATTTCAGGCACGTCTCTATTGAAAATGTTCACTACAACTGGTTTGGCCGCAAACGGCTCTCACCGATCCTCAGCGATATCAATCTGACGCTGCAACGCGGTGAAATTACCGCGCTGGTAGGTGGCAGTGGCGAAGGTAAGAGTCTGCTGCTGCAAAGTGCGCTGGCGCTGTTGCCGGAAAATTTGCGGATGCGCGGAGAGATCAGGCTTGAAGGTAAATCGCTTAATTCACGGCAATGCCAAAAGTTGCGTGGAAATACTCTGTGCTATGTGCCACAAGGCGTAAGGTCGCTTAATCCTTTACTCAGGGTGGGCACTCAACTGAAGCGCAGTCTGCAAATAAGCGGCAGACATACCTGCGCGCTGGCACTTGAACAGCAGATTAAATACTTTCATCTTCAGACCGACATCCTGCTGAAGTATCCCAGGCAGTTATCCGGTGGTATGGCAAAGCGTGTGCTGGCATGTAATGCCGCTTTGGGCGGAGCGCACTATATTCTGGCGGATGAAATTACTGCATGGCTCGATGAATCGCTGGCCTTCCAGCTATTACAACAGTTACGTGAGCTGAGTGCTAAAGGTGCCGGAGTACTATGGGTAACGCACGATCTATCACTGGCTGCGCGTTTTGCGGATCGTATCGTCGCGATTAATGAGGGGCGGATTAGCGATGATATCTCGATATCTCAATTAAGAAACGGAGGCGGAAGCGTATTACTGCGTCGGCACTGGCTGGCCCTACCGGAATACAACAGCTTATTTCCTGACGAAAGCACGTCAGCCCGAGCAAGGGGTGCGTAATGTTTTGTGCTAATCAACTGACAATTAAGCAGGATAATCGCTTGCTTTGGCAAAATTTCTCTTTAAGTTTAAAAACCGGTGAGCGGCTAGGTATTACAGCGCCCAGCGGTTACGGAAAAACAATTTTAGGTCGCGTGTTAGCGGGCTGGCAATCATATCAGGAGGGGGAAATTACTCTGGACGGTTTTCCTTTGCCGAAGCGAGGTTATTGTCCTGTACAGTTAGTTTCTCAGCATCCTGAGCAGACTTTTAATCCCTATCGTATGACAGGAGAGGCCTTAGGCGACGCTTGGCATCCTGATGAGAAGCAGATGAGGTATTTCCATGTAAAACCAGAGTGGCTAATGCGCAAACCCGCACAACTTTCCGGCGGAGAATTGGCGCGCATAGCTCTTCTACGTGCACTTGATCCGCGTACGCGGGTGTTGATTGCTGATGAAGTAACTGCTCAACTTGACCCATCAACTCAGCGAGATATCTGGCAACGTTTGATTATCGAAACACAGCAGAGAAAGCTCAGCATAATTATATTCAGTCATCAAATGGCATTAATGAAGCAGATCTGCTCACGCATCATTGTTGCTCCCGCTTCAGTAAGCTATCAGCCTAGAGAATGACCACTCAAGTAATTTGGATTCTGTCACATTAAAACGTCGTAAGATAATATGTAAAATGACGTCATGTGGTGGATTGAATCATTTGCTGCGTACAACGTGGTGAAATCAGAAAAGGATTACATGGCTTGCTGATGGATGGAAAATCATGGCTCACTAATGAGTTAGTTGAGGCTCTTAGCCACAAATTTTGTTTTGCATATCCAGATATGTTGGGGCATGGAATGAGTGATAAGCCAGTTGAAGCTGGTCTTTACGAGCAAAAAACCAGCGTCAAAAATAATATGATTAATCAATGAATTATGATGCAATCAAGTGCATGTAATAGGTTACTCTTTTGAGGGCTGGCTGCTGGATTAGTAAAAAACAATCCGAACATTCTGTCTTCACTGGTTATGGGTGGATGGGATGTAGAAAATGGTCTTCCTGAAGGTCCAGACGGAAAGTTACCCAATTCATTTGGTAGCAACCCGACGTCTATTCGCAGGACTATCCCTGTCCCGGGACGCTACCGCTGAATGGTGACTGCATGACCTCTCCCATGGCAAACGCGAGATTCGCAGCGGCAATTAATGCTCCCGCATAAGCATCGTTGTGCATTTGCTGGGCAGCTAACAGGCTATTGGCCGCCTCTTTGGCCACGGTGACCGTCCCGACCCCATGTTGATATGCATCAAGTGCGGCGTCATAGGTGGTCCTTGCCGTACTCACCAGATTGTGAGCGGCATCATTGGATTCAAGCGCTGACCTCAGCGCATTGTCGGCTGTAACGATTTCCCTAACTGCAATCTCCTGTGTCTTTCTGAATAGTTCTTCGGCAGCCGCCGCGCGCGATTGCACCTCCTGCAAGCGCGCTGTACGCATCCCCCCGTCATACAGCGGTACGCTAACTCCCAGTACAATGTTGGACGAAGAGGTTTGTGCGCCCACTGACGGCAACCCTTCAACATCTAAGCGGCCATGCCCTCCCGCCACAGATCCCGCCAGAAAAACTTTTGGAAAATATTCGGATTCTGCGCCTTTAATAACGGAAGTTGCTGCCTGCAGTGATGCATAACTCGCCAGAATATCTGGGCGGCGTGACAGCGCCCGGTTAATCATCGTCTCTGTCGGGAAGTTGCGTATCGCTGGTAATCTTTTGTTTTCGTCAATCCGGATGTTGAGTCGAGTCAATGGTGAGATGCCTATGGCACCAAGCAGCGCCTGTCTTGCATCGCTTTCGGCCCCCAGGGCAAGCACGCGGTTTAACTTTGACTGGGCGACCAACTGCATAGATTGAGCCACTTCAACCGTGGTAGCCAGACCGTTTTTACGGCGGGAAAGGGCTGCATCGCGGATCTCCTCACTATTGCGCATAGACGCTTGCGCGATCTCAACCCGAGACCGGGCAGCCCCATAAAGAAAATAGGTACGAGTCACATCAAAAATTAGCTTCTGATGCATTGCGTTAAAGGAGAAATTTACGGCAAAAGAAGTATTTTTCGCTGCATCGACCAGCGCACTTCGCTGACCGAAATCAAATACCAGCCATTGCAGAACGACACCTGGTATCACCGCACTGTTAGTAGTGTCAAGATCGCTACCATATTGAAGCGGCGTATGATTTTTTTGATATCCTCCAATCACGCTCGCCGTGATGATGGGCAAAAACGTTGCTTCCGCCATACCGACGGCGAGTGCCGCCTGTCGCGCCTGCTGCCAGGCGATGCGCGTGTCGGGGCTATTCATTTGCGCCATGTCGATAAGTTCAGGAAGCGTATATTCGTGCGATTCGCTGATGACGGGCGACACAGCCAGCGCACCAATGCGCGGACTGTCAGGAATCGTAAACTGACCTGAAGACTGCGAGTTCGGGGTCCAGGGCGCAGACGCCGAGAACGGTGCTCGATCAATTTGATCCGATGCACACCCCGTTAGCAGTACGCCCCCCCAAATAAGCGCCATTATGGAACGCCTGAGGTGGGCCATCACTTCAGTAGCGTTACTCCAGGCCATACTCCTTACTCTAAAATCCTTGGCCTTTTTCATTCCAGAAGCTCCTCAAGCCGGGAAATGTGGTAGCAAATTTTACTGTCATCACGCAGCGTTTCTGTGTTCTGTTTGCGCGGGGCTAGCGGATCGTCCCTCGCGGGTGTTTTCAACCTCTCCAGGCGTTGGATATTCGCCTGCGTGGTATTGCCCTGAACAAAGAGCAGCGAACAGAGGGTTTCAATTTCCTTCAGAATGGCACTGACCTTCACCATTTCGTCCATCGATGGGCGCAGCGAGGCAGGTTCAAAGAGCAGTAGCTTCAACGAGTCCTGTGCATGTGACATCTCTTCCTCAATAGTCGCGGCCTCTCTAATCGCAGCAGCCGTATTGTCTGCGGTGAACGCTAAGCCGGCCAGGCCCTTCACCGCGCGACGGATACGCAGACGAACGGACTCAGCGATCGTGAACGGCCAAACCTGCGTGAAGATCACCCCAACCACCAAGTTACCAAGCAGAATTCCGATAATCCTGTCCGTTACTACGGCAAGATCCGTCGTCGGTGCGAAACCATGCAGTACTGTCAGCAGGAAGGCTAAGCCTATCTGGATCCCAGCATAAGCAATTCGTTCATTACCTGTCGAAACCCATGCTGCAGGCAGGATCACAAGAAAAATCAGCAACATCAACTGACCAATATCGGTAAACATAGGAATGATAAAAACTAGGGAAAGTATACCGGCGGCGGCCCCAAACAAGCACCCGACAATCCTTAGCGTCAGCTTGTGCACAGTTTCTCCCGTAGTTCCTAGCGCGGCTACATAGCAGGTGATCATCGCAGTATGAATATCCTGCCAGTCGATCGCCGTGTAAATTAGGTAGCACATGATACTTGCCGCCGTGGTTTTCAGAGCAAAATAGTGATGAATCGGGCTGCTGAACGCCTCTTCGACGAAAAAAGAAGCGGTTTGAGGATGGGCTTCTTGAAGGAATTCCGCGCTTTCAAGGGCATTCAGCGCATCTTCGATCGGGCCGGTACCTGACGCTGAGTCAAAAGACGATGACAAGGAGGAGGACGTCTGAGTGTCTAACACCACCACACGTTCGCACCAGGCGGCCAGCGCCTGACGTTCGCTCTCCGAGTAGTCACGCCATTGGCCGTCAACTGCCAGCATCAGACGGTAACTGTTCTGCACGGCGGCTTCCAGCCTATTGGCGTCATCATTTGAGCGAAGATGAAACAGGCGAATGAACATGAGCTGCTTGAGGAACTCACTTTGCCCTTCCTGGAGCCGCTCACGTAGCGCAAGAAAGCTTTCTTCATCGCCACATCGAAGCATGCCGGCCGAAACCGAAAGCCGTTCGGCCACGGTATCCTGCAGCTGTTTCGGTGACGAACGCCCAAAAAAAAGCGTGAAAAGCACCAGTAACAGCATCGGTGAAACCGCCATCAGCCAGGCGTAGAGCACGGCACGCGTTGCCAACTCCCCGTTTGGCGCATTACCGAGCAGCGACATCACGAAAGCGATAACTAGCGCAATAATACTGCCGACTGGTCCGAGCTTGCTTGCTGAGCCAAGCCAGAGAAAGGCGTACGAGCTTACGGCCAGAACTGACATCCGGAACAAACTTGACTCGAGCGCCAAGGGCAGGATCAGAATAATCACACCGACGACAACAGAAACCAGTATGGAAACCGCTAATCCCATGGCAATGCTTTCGAGGGGATCCGGTTTCATTACAAAGAGAATCAAATAACAACTAATGGCAGATTCAGGGATGCCATACAGCATGGCGACAAATGCCATCAATGCGCACAGCGCCGCGACACGCCAGGTCGTAGCAGCCCGCCCCGGAAACCAGGTCAGATCGCGTTTGACCTGGTGTAACAGGCGATTGTTCTGGTGATCAGCAGCCGTTGCCATGGTCCACCACCGCTACCGCACTTGCGCCTACGCGCATCAGATCCACAGGCGGTGCCGCAAACTGAATGCGAACCGGAAATCGCTGCGCAACCCGTACCCAGTTTAGCGATTTGGGTACATAGGGTAGATGGCGCGGCAGGGAGATTTGATCATCAGACGTGATGCCCCAACCGATGCTTTCTACACGCCCTTTCAGGCTTCGCGCCTTGTCGACCATTACATAGACCGTGGCGCAGTCTCCAGGACGTATGCTTTTAAGTTCCGTTTCGCGGAAAAAGGCGTTGGCGTGCCAGCTGTCGCTGTTAATCAGGGTAAAGATGGCCTGAGCAGGTATCACAAATTCCCCCGGCGACACGTTCAGGCCCACCACTAGGCCATTTTGGGGAGCCCGGACCTGCGTATCTTCCAACTCCCTTTCTGCGATCGCCAGGGCAACGCGTCGTGCGGTGACCAGCGCTTCTGATGCCTCAGTGCTGCTGACAAGCGCGTCCGCAGCCACCGACTGCTTCATGGCCTGCTTCAAACTTATTTCTGCATCATGCTTAGCGGTGATGGCATCGTCGACCTGCTGCGCTGTGACGTACCCTTTCCCCAACATCGGCTGTAAGCGGGCCAGTGTCTGCGTAGCGAGCTTCAAGTTGACGCGCGCGCGGGCAATTTGCTCTCCAGAAATGTCCGCATTAGATTTTTCAGCCACCACTGTTCGGTGCTGAGTGCTCCAGGCCGCTTCGGCAATATCTAGGTCCGCCTGCGCCTGTTTTACCCGCAACTGATAGAGATAGGGATCGATGGTGAACATCACGTCGTCCCGCCTAACGCTGTCATTCTCCCTGACGTAAATGGCAGTGATACGACCGGGGACCGCACTACTAACGTTAACGACGCTGGCACCAATGACTGTATCTTCCGACATCGGATGCCGGGCATCCTGCCGCAGAGAAAGCCAGCCAAAGGATGCCGTCACGAAGATAACGCTGCCAATAATGAGCGCAGACAATCGCTTACGTCTGTCTGGTGTAGGTGTCTTCATTTATTTCAACGCGCGAAAATTAACAATGAGGAAAGAAACGCCACGGCGAGCGCCAGGCACGTGTAAAGCAATAATCGTGTCGGGAGTACGTCATCAATACCGATTCGGATCAGAACAAGACGGATGCCGATCGTGACACCAAGGCCGATAAAAGCACAGGCCATCCAGGACGGGAAATAGGAGCCAAGCAACGTGAAGGTGGGTGCCTGATGCGCTACGCACCCGCTGAGCAGGAGAATGGAAATCGCAATGTACATCCGTTGAGCATGTTGAAACGAGGACGCGACTTTGTGCAAAAACATAAACACTTTCACGATAATCACGCCTTATCGCTCTTTGACAGTTATTGAGCATGAATTTATTGTTGTAGTTAAGATTAACATCTTCTTTCGCTGTAAACGGGAGTTGAAATTTGGCGACGTATACCGTCAAGCACACTTAAACATCAATCACTCTGATTATTCAAATCTAAAATGGCCGATTTCCTTATCACACAAGGCATATATAGCGAACCTTAGCAGTTACCTTCTCTTTACACGAAGAAATATCGACTAACCGTTTATCCTCTGTATCACTCGGCCGACCGACGCCCGGTGAGCAATGAGAAGCAGGCCTCCACGCAAACTCGTTAATGCCAGCACCGCTACGATGAGGTCATGTGTGAATCAATGCACCTTTTTGCCGTCAACAATAATATGGTGCAGACTCCGCGCACGGGGGTGAATAAAGAAATGCCCCTTTGGCGCGGACTCCACTGTGACCAGCTTCATCTCTATATTATATGCCTTGCTGCGTTTATCATGTAGTGCATAAATGATGAACGGAATGGTCAGCACGATTATAAAACTGATTACCAGTAAGCCCGCGTAGATCTCATTGGATTCTCCGCCTGGAAGTCCGGAAGGAGGGAAGAAGGAGACAATAAAGGCAACCATGGAGGTCATTAACCCGACAATCGCGACAACCAGTTTAACCCCGATCCCGCCAGGGATATTAAACGACCTTTTTTTATCACCCTGTTTGCGTATCAGCTGAATATATCCCAAAAACAGCATGAAGTAGCTGCACAAATAGATAACCACCGTCAGGGCTAGCGCAATGAGGAAGGACATATTGTTACCGCCCCCGGTATTAGTAAGCACTACCAGGGCGATGGACGTGATCACCAGTTGCGAAATTACCAACGCAACTGGCACGCCGTTCCGATTCATTTTGGCAAATCTCGGCGGTAATATGCCTTGCTGCGCTGTAACCAGCATGCCGCGCGAAGGACCAACGATCCAAGCCGCAATCTCTGCCAGTACACCCAGCAGCAACAGCGCGGCAATCACTCTGATGGCCCATTCCACCTCGCTGCCGAATTGACTGATAAGAGCTGTGAAAGTCTGCATGACGCCCGCCGACAGATTTATCTGATCTTTCGGAATGACAGCCGCAATAGCTAAGCCGCCGATGGAGCTAAGCACTATCGCAGCGATCATTAGCAGCAGCATAGCCAGCGGATAATCCCGCCCCGGATTATGCATTTCGTTAACGTGCGTGGCAGATGCCTCAACTCCCATGTAACTTAGAATAAAGGCTACAAATACCACCAGCGTACCCATTTGCGAGAAATCTGGGAAGAAAGTCGCGGCATTCATTTCGATAGAGACCGTGGCACCTGAGTGCAGGTATAGGATCGCGAGAACTACCAGAATCGCCGCAGGCAAAAGAATACCGGCGAAGAACCCAATTTTAGCGATGCGCGCGGTATTTTTTGTACCGCCGAGCTGTGTCAGCGCCAGCCCCCAAAGAATGAAGAGCCCAATCACGGTTTTCATCACCGGGTCATCATTCAGCTCAGGCCATTTCAAAATGTAGGACAGAGTTCCCAGCACGAAGTAGAGCATGGGGATGAAGCCAATTGCAATTTGCAGGAACCCGAAGGATATCGCCGCAAAGCCCCACCGTTCGCCCAGTGTTTTTGACACCCATGTAAACACCCCGCCGTCCTGCCAGCCGTCCACAGTTGCCATTTCAGCGGCACAGAGTCCTACAGGAATGAACCACAGCAAGCCGCCCAGCATCAGGAAAAACACGAGAGAAAATCCGGACGTGGCAAATGTTGGGTACTCATAAACTGCCATCACCATTGATGCCGTGATGGCGAAAAATCCCAATAGCGAGAGCTGTTTTGCAGATGAATTTATGACTGTCGTAGCCATAGTATTGACTCCATATAAAGGAGAATCTTTTCAAGGTAAGAGAATGATTGAAAAGGACACTGAGACTTTTCCTAACTGTACAAAGGATTCAACCGTGATTAAAGCCACTGGCTTCTTCTTCGGTTAACGAATGAGCCACAGGATGCCGAGCAAAGGAATCAAGAGCGCGCTTCATGTCATCCAACATTAAGCACCCCAGGTCATAACTCACGCCATGACGAACAAGAATGCGCTGGATCACTAGGTCATTTCGATTGGCTGGCATCGAATAGGCAGGAACTTGCCAACCGCGAGTGCGCAGTTTATCCGCCAAATCATAGAGTGTGTAGCCCCCAATATTGGCTCCATCTTTTAATTTCCACGCGAGGGCTGGAATGCCTTTACTACTGTCACCGTCAAACAGAATCTCAAACGGTCCCATTTTATCGATTTCGTTCGCTAGGAACTGTGCAGTCGCGTAACATGCACTGTGGATTTTTTGGTACCCTTCACGACCCAGACGCAGGAAATTGTAGTACTGGGCGATGATCTGGCCGCCGGGCCGCGAGAAGTTAAGGGCAAAGGTAGGCATGTTTCCACCGAGATAGTTAACGTTAAAGATTAATTCTTCCGGAAGATCTGTCGCCTCACGCCAAACCACCCAGCCAGCCCCCAACGGTGCGAGTCCAAACTTATGCCCGGAGGTGTTCACTGACTTCACGCGCGGTAGCCGGAAATCCCATTCCAGTTCGGGCGCGCAGAAAGGAGCCAGGAAACCACCGCTTGCAGCGTCGACATGAATTGGAATATCCAGGCCGGTGTTTGCCTGCAGCTCATCGAGCGCATCACTGACTTCTTTAACCGGTTCATACTGGCAGGTGAAGGTCACCCCCAGCGTCGGCACGACACCAATAGTATTTTCATCAACCCTCTTTAAAACCTCTTCAGGACTCATGATCAGTCGCTCACCTTCAAGCGGGATTTCGCGCAGTTCAACGTCAAAATAACGGGCAAATTTATGCCAGCATATTTGCACAGGGCCACAGATCAGATTGGGTTTATCCGTTGCGCCCCCCTGCGCAGCACGTTTTTTACGCCACTGCCATTTTAGCGCCAGGCCACCGAGCATAGCCGCTTCAGAAGAGCCTATAGTTGAACAGCCCAGTGTGGTCTCCGGGGACGGAGAGTTCCACAGCTCGGCGAGCATTCTGACGCATCGCGCTTCTATCTCAGCCGTCTGAGGATATTCATCCTTATCAATCATGTTCTTATCGATGGAAATATCCATCAGCTCACGTATTTCATCATCCACCCATGTTTGACAAAATGTGGCCAAGTTTTGACGTGAGTTACCATCTAGCAATAGTTCATCACGAATGGCGTTAAATACATTTCGAGGATTACGTTCTGTATCAGGAAAATGACTTTTTGGTAGCGACGTAGAGAGATCTACGGATGCATAAATATCATCGTTATTAGTGTAACTTTTAATTTTAGTTGAGCGATTTTTTCTCATGAAAGTCCTCTGGGTAAAAGCATAATAGCAATATCTGGGGATATTTCGATGAGACACCCCCGTCGGTCAATTATTCAGTTTATTATGTTGGTCAAGTTGAATTATTCCTGTGTGTACTTCTATTTTAGGATAAAAAATCTATTGCAGATACTTCATCATCAACGTCTTCGTATACCGACATTTTATGGAGTAACATCCGTTTAGTTATTTAAATCAGTAAGATGACATCAAAAGGCCATCATTGCCTTGACACTTTCACATACAAAAAGAAAGGATTATAGTTTTATATGTTGCCAAAGATTATATATCACGATATCCCCCTAGTATGATTGATTTTAATTACGTAAATGGGTTCTTCATTTGGTGCGCCCTTCAATATACTTTCGCTTCTAATTATTTTTTATGAAAGATTTACCCGGTAAGCTGTGAAAGCTATACTCATTCTATTTGCATTTATCACTAAGTGTTAAATACGCTCTTCATACTAACGGTGCGTAAACGTGATTTTCTTCTGAAGATAATAGGACTATCCTTGATCTTGAAATATAAATGATGTTATTGACTAAGTCGGAACGCCCAGATTCCGCACTGCAAGTAATCCATTCCCTTTTTAAAATTAGGATAAATAACAACACCTTTTCATCATAGATATTGGGTATTTCATGCAATCAACTCAACTAACTTCCCGCTTTCGTTCATTAAGTATCTTCATTACATCTCCATATTTAGTAAGATAATTTAAGGATGCGTCGGCTACCGAGGAAGTATTTTTTGCACAGATCCCAGTTTAAGTGAGATTTTTTACAGTGGACACCGGTATTCTCATTTGCAGGGAGTTGTTCGACACAATTTTTATCGACCGATGCCAGAAAAAATAGGATGCTGCTAAGTTAGTGCACAAAGATGACGAAATCGCATCTCTCATTTTTGCCAGCTTTCCAGGATGAACTCGATTGGTGAGGAAGGTGGTACTTTTCGGAGTTGTTTTTGATACATCTCTCTGACGGTATACTACGTTGCGGCGGACGCAGCCCTGCAACGCTGACAGCATCCGGGGATGCATATTTACGCAGCGTGATGTATTTTTCTATGATCAAGTGAAACGGGTCGAAGTTGTCTTTACCTACAGGAACCGCGTTTCCTCCACGCTGTGGATAAATTCAGGCCAGGGTAGGACATATTCTATTGCTTCCCAGGGACCATCACCGGATTCTCTAGCGTTTAGTAATGCCTGCCCGATGGTAACGTACTGCTTCAGCTTGCTCTGGATAAGCTTTTCCGTTTGCTGAAGCCGTTCGGCCTGCGTTTTGCCCTGCTGAACACTACCAATAATGCGCTCGCGCAGATCAATAACTTCGTCAGTCAGGGTAGCCCTAGCTTCCGATATGATATAAACCAGCGAGGCATATCGGCGCACATCCGTGAATTTAGCCCGGGTCCCGGCTACTCATTTTCCTGCCTTCGCTTGCCAGTTTCAGTAGCCGGTTCTGGAGTACGCAAAGCGCAATACTTTCAGGCAGTGCCAGCGACTCTATCGCATTTAAACGATCGATATGTCGCAGGACATTTTCCCATTAATTTTCCCGGAGGCTGGAGCAATTAGGCCAGCCGTGAAGGTTGTTCACCCTCAGAAATCAGCAGACTGTCTAAAGCCGCTTTTTGCCCCGTTTTAAGCTGCGCGGTAAGCGCAGAAAAAACCGCCCTGTCCGCAAGCGTTATTGCTTCAGCCAGGGTTTGGTCGATCACCTCAACAGAGGGAAAATAACATTATTAGCGTGGAGCCAATATGCTGTGTTTAGAGTTAAGCTGAGCCCCTGCTAACCGGCATGACTCATTTCGGACGTGCGTTGTATGATCTCAATAATAAGCTGATATATGCCAACAGTAGCCAGGCTAACGAGCGCATCTAGCGTGTCAACCTGAGGCTGGAGGTGCAGCTAGTTAAGAAGATGCGGCTGAAAAATTTTTACGCTTGCTTGCCGCCCAAATTGTCCCACATAAACTCGCTCACCAGCGCACTATTGAACGCCATCTGATTCTTATCTGCAGCGGCGCTGTGCCCACCTTCTGTATTCTCGTAGAAGTAAGCCTGCTGATACCCCATCGCGTGCATGCGCGCCGCCATTTTTCGCGCATGGGCCGGGTTGACCCGATCGTCACTGGTGGCAGTATAAAATAGCACCGGAGGGTAGGCTACTTGCGTCTTAATATTGTGGTAAGGTGAGAAGGTTTTGATATAGGCCCACTGGGCCTGATCGCTCGGATCGCCGAACTCCGCGATCCACGAAGCGCCAGCGGAAAGCTGAGTATAGCGTAGCATGTCCAGCAACGGCACCTCACATACGATGCAGCCAAACAGCTGGGGATATAGCGTCAGCATATTAGCGACTAGAAGGCCGCCGTTGCTGCCACCACGTGCACCTAGATACGGCGCGGAGGTCACCTTGCGCGCAATCAGGTCTTCGGCCACGGCGGCGAAATCCTCATAGGCACGATGGCGATTTTCATTGAGCGCGGCTTGATGCCAAGTAGGGCCGTATTCGCCGCCCCCGCGAATGTTGGCTACTACGTACACCCCGCCGCGTTCCAGCCAGCCTGGGGCCTCGTCGACTAGGTAGCCAGGCAGCAGCGACACGTTAAACCCGCCGTAGCCATACAGCAGCGTCGGCGTGCTCCCGTCCAATTTGAGACCCTTAGCGGCGATCTGGAAATACGGCACACTGGTGCCATCCTTGGAGCGCGCAAAATGCTGGCTGACCTCATAGCTACCGGCGTCAAAATGCTGCGGCGCCTGTTTCAACAGCGCCGCATCAGAGCCATCGAGGTTACCCATATACAACGAGGTTGGCTGCAAGAATCCACTGATGGTCAGAAAATAGGCGTTGCTATCTTCGTCAATGCCGCCAGCGTGAAGAGTGCTAATGGCGTCGTTGTTTCCCAAAGAGCTCCGTTGCCAGCTGCCGCCATTCGGCGTCAGCACTTCCAAGCGGTTGACCACATTATCCATGATGCTAAGGATTAGGTGATCGCGGGTACTGCAATAACTGCTCAATGCTCGCTCTGCGGTCGGGCTGAAGAGTAGCTGCAGTTCGCGCTTGCCCTCCAGATAATCGTCAAAATTTGCAGCCAACAGCGCTCCTGACGGATAACGCTTGCCACCCACTTCCCAATCGTAGCTCGTTTTAATCAGCAGCCATTCTAGATACGAACCCAGCTCGGCATCGGGCGGGATATCGATTTTTATTTGTTGGCCGTCCTGAGTTAGCAAAAAAGATTCGCGACGATAAAAGTCCAGGCTGCGGCCGACGAAATCACGCTCAAAGCCCGGCGTGCGATCGTGATAGGCGAACACCGCAATGTCCTCGGGCCGCGCTTCATATATCGTTTCAGCGGCACTCAGCGGCGTGCCGCGCCGCCAACGTTTGGCGATGCGCGCGTACCCTGACTGGGTCATCGAACCAGGGCCGAAGTCGGTAGCGATAAACAAAGTATCTTGATCAATCCAAGACACCTGGCTTTTCGCAATCGGCAAGTTGAAGCCTTCTCTGACGAAACGTTTGGCAATCAGATCGAATTCGCGGGTTTCTTCAGCGTCACCGCCGTCCGGCGACAACTGCATCAGGCAATAGCGATATTCCGGAGCCAGCGGCTGCAGATCATGATAGACCCAATCCTTACCCTCCGCTTTGCCCAAGGCATCGATATCCAACACCGACTCCCAAGCTGGTTTGGCCTTACGGTATTCGTCAAGCGTGACGCGCCGCAGCAGGCCGCGCGGGTTGGCCTGATCCTGCCAGAAGTTATAGTAGTAGTCGCCGAGTTTGCTCACCCATGGGATCAGGGTGTCATTATTGAGGATATCCAGAACCTCACGCTCAATGCGTTGAAAGTCATCGCCTTGGGCGAAACTTGCTACGGTGCGCTTATTTTGCTTCTGCACCCATTGCGACGCTTTTTTACCATGCAGCGCTTCTAGCCACAAGAATTCGTCGCCTGCAGTCGTGCCGTCCTCAGCCGCCATTGACGGGCCGATACTGTTTGGTAATAAAGTCATAGCAAATATACTCCTACAATTTGTACATTGAGTTTGACTAGTCCCGATATAGGCTAACACTATTCAGACTTAAAACTCTTAATAAACTTCATTGGGCGTTTGCATTTTTATCGAGAAACGGGTACGCCGAGTGTATCAGATTTCCACCGGCTCTCAGATCATCTTTCTAGCCACCAGATATCTTATGCCTTAATGAGTAAGTATTTCATTTTTAAATCCTATAGATGTGTTTTTCTAATGCATTCTGATAACACCCATAGCACTAGTTTCATAATATGGGCAACGCCAAAAACAGTGGCTACTTCAACAAATTCAAAACAGCATTCATTAAAATCTCGGCCAAGCTTAATCTTTCTCAAAGAAAACTCTGGTGTAACATTTTTTTGCCACTATTTAATTAAGTCTCTCGTCAATCTGGATTGCAAACTTCTTGCTTGAAGAATCGACATCTAGGCTTAGTACGAGGATCCCAAAAAAAACCTCTTAACGGAGTCGTTTGCAACGTTATAAAGAACTGGCTAATTTCTCGGTACTGACGCTCAAACGTGTCTTTAGTCTAACGCTACGTGCCGCAGCAATTCACTGATTCCATTCATTACGTTAATAAGATTCTCACATAGATTCCGCATTCCTCCAGTTATAGCATGCGAGTCAAGTCGGTGTAGAAGTATCTAAGCGTTAATTCCACACGATTTTAAGATTTCCCGTTATCAGTCATTAGTCGATATACTTACGACGTTAGACTTTTAAGGGGTTTATAGAGCCGCTCACTGTTGCATTTATTAAATCAGCATTCAGATATTTCCTGCGCAACTTACAGTGTCTGAACAGATAAAATCCAGTATTTCGGCTCGGAACGCTCGGTTAACCAGTTCAATAAATACATCTTGGGTCGGTTTGCATGGCTTAAAAATTCTAACATTACGGCATGCTCTTCAGCCCATTACGCCGAAGTCAATGATATCAGTAGCAACTCTGCGCCGATCCTCATTATCAGTGTATATCCAGGAGTTATCACCGTCTAGTCCAGCCCCGCAGACACGCAATGCCGAGTTATTCAGGTCAATTTTGATAGCCAGAACTTTTCTGATAAAATAATCGAGTAAATTGAAATGCGAAAATGCCTGTCGCATGTCAGCGTGTCTTATATAAAATCAATCGAACAAATTCGGGTGAGCGCTACCGGCGTTGCCAGCCGGACCGGAGTGCGCACCGGCAGGCGTTGTTTACCTTTACGACGAAAATTCAGTTTTAGCAGGCAGCAAAGCCGGAGTATACTTTTGTGGTTCCAAGCTTTACCCTGCCTGCGAAGCACCTGAAAAGCTTCTTAAAGCCGTAGCAAAGATAACGCTCGGCTGTTGCGTTAAGCACCTGGAACACCTAGTCATCACATCATGTATTTGGTTGTTAACAAACCACCGCCCCGCTCAGTGATGACATCCTTCATGCCTGTCGTTTGCTCATCGTTAATTGAGTCGTCAGATAGCTGGCAGACACAGCCCTTATCGCTGATTTCAAAAGTTTTTTATTAATGTCTTTCAATGTCCAACATTCTAGACTCTGATCGGCAAAAAATTGTCAAGATCTTTAATTTATTTGATGTCAGCGGCTGCATCACGACATATTTTGCTTTTCATTCGTAGCAGCTGACTTCGGAAATAGCGGCTTCGCGACAGACATCTTTGACAGTCCTGCCAGCCTCGACAGATTTTATAACAACGATAAACTGGAGCTCAGTGAATCGTATTTTAGCATAGCGATATCTTCAGGTGACATAATTGCTACTTGGTAGATCTCAAAAAGTAAATGTGCCGAATTTTGGGTGCAATTATAAACCATTATGGTTCCGAATCACCTTTCAAGAGTATTGACGAAAATTATTGTAGATATTAACATTATGTGTTACAGAATGTAGATGTTTGTGCAGATACTATTGCAGCCTCTAATACAGATTTGGCGAAAATTCGATTATCAGCAAATGATGCTAACCAGCTATTCTGCCATACCCGACTAAATCGAGCCGAGTTTCCAGATGTATAATGGACGGTGTGTCGGATATTTCGGTGTCCAAGATAATCCTGAATTAGTCGAGTATCCATGCCTTGATTGGCTAGCTCGTACCCACAAGAATGTCTTAGCATATGGGGATGAGCAAAAATTTGTATACCAGCTGTTAAAGAGTAGTTGCGAATCATCGAATAAATACGCTGGCGCGTGAGCCGAGTTCCACATTGAGATAGGAATAACCATTTCTCATTTTTACACTTAAGATATTGATTTCTATGCTTTATCCATTCAATTATTAAATCTAGTTCGACATCATGTATTGGATGAATCGAATTATGTCCGTTCTTTAAACGTTGAATATAAACAGTTTTGGACTCTATGTCTAAATCAGACATTTTGAGACCGGTAAGCTCGCTCACTCTAAATCCATGAATATAACTCATCAAAATGAGACAACTATCACGAATTCCATGCCTACCACTCACCGTGGCTGCTATAATTTTTTCAATTTCATGTCGTGTAAGATATTGTCGCTTCATGACTTATCCTTTATGAAAATTCCAATAAAATGATTTTAAAATGTGATTTTTCAAATTTTGTAGTGGCATTTTCAAATAAAAAATAAGGTATTTTACTTGAAAAATTTGTAGCCATCTTGGCTATGAACAATGCGCAGAATCCCGCATAGGGAATTTAGAAATTTTTAAAGTATAATTATTTTAGGGTAAAATTAAGAAATTTACATTAGATATGCTTAACTTTTATAATCCTAATGAGCATAAGGTTTATACTCTACAGTATGAATACATTAGTAAAGATATAAAAGCAAATTTAAAACAATGTTTTAAAAACTTAAATATTTAATTACCACCTAACTCCTTGTTATCTAATAATAAAGCAACCCTAATCTTATTATGTGTTAGCCTGAATTTTTATAACCATTGGAGTTTTAAATGATTTTCTCGCCGTCAGCTGGTTTAAATTTACCGAAATCGCCAAAATTATAACTTACTACTTTTGAATTGGCATATCATAATGCCGTCAGCCTTAACGGGTTGTGTGGCCCAATGAGCTTTACTTGTAAGTATCCCACCAAAACTACCTATTCACTTTTAGAGATCTTCCGACATACTGATTATGTCATCTGAGGAGATCGTTATGTATAAGATTCGATTCAATAAGCATCATATCATCGCCTTCCTGAAATCAGTCGAGGCTGGCAGGAATGTCAAAGATGTTTGTCGCTAAGCCGCTATTTCCGAAGCCAGCTGCTACGAATGAAAAGTAAAATATGGCGGGGTGGAAGCCGCTGACATCAAATAAATCAAAGACCTTATGGACGAGAATCGTTGTCTGAAGGGGATATTTGCCGATCTGAATTTGGAATGCCGGACGTTAAAGACGTCATCACAAAAGCTTTAAAAACAAGCGATAAAATGTAAGCTCGTCAGCTATCTAACGACACAGTTAACGATGAGCATGCGCCAGGCATGCTGGATGTTATCGCTGAGCGGGGCGGTGGTTTGTTAACAACCAAATACATGATGTGATGACTAGGTGTTCCAGGTGCTTAACGCAACAGCCGAGCGTTATCTTTGCTACGGCTTTAAGAAGCTTTTCAGGTGCTTCGCAGGCAGGGTAAAGCTTGGAACCACAAAAGTATACTCCGGTTTTGCTGCCTGCTAAAACTGAATTTTCGTCGTAAAGGTAAACAACGCCTGCCGGTGCGCACTCCGGTCCGGCTGGCAACGCCGGTAGCGCTCACCCGAATTTGTTCGATTGAATTTATTCACGACGCCCTGACATGTGACCGACGTTTCAGTGACTTTAAACTAGTAGATGATTTTAATCGCGAGGCTCTACCATTAAAATCGCAACGCGCTGTGCGGGTTCTGGATAGAATAGTGGCAAGCCGTGGATAACAGCTGAAAATGCCGATGGATATCGGGCCGGAACAGATATCATTGGCTCTGGCGCTATGGGCTGAAAAGCATGGCGTAATGCTGGAAATTATCTAGCAAGTAAACCGACGTAAAATGCATTCATTAATCGGTCTAACCGAACGTATCGGACCGAAAAAATGGATTTTATCTGTTCAGAACACAAAATGAAGAACTGGAAATAACGGAACGCTGGCTGAAGAAATAAAATAGTGGGCGGTACTATGCCCTCCTGAATTATATGACTCCGGAAGAATATCGGCTGATGGCTGAGAAGATGAAAAATTCAAAAATTGTGTGGAGCTAAAACGGGTGTGTTTACCTACTGAATAGTGTAGCTGGTTTAGCGACCAGACCAAAATGAGGAAAATGCTGGGCTTGGGCATGACTATGTACTTCTTGTTCGCCAGCCAATTGCTGGCACGTGTTGCGATTAATGTAAAACAGATTAAAATAGTGCGAAGCTTCACCTATTAAGTAAGAAAAATATAAATCTGTGCGCACAAATCCATTCATCCTTCAGTTTAAGTTACATTCTTCATCATAGTTTAAGATTTTTCAAGTCGTCTTAAGATATTTATTAGTTACTATTTTCCATAAAATCAGATAATGACAGATATTGGGACAATAGTCGAATGCTGATGTCCGTCATGCGGTAATACAATGGAAAACATAATATAGTTCCTTGCTGAGTATTTAATCGGTGACTGGCAGTTGCTCAGTCGGAATAGTAATATTGGATTGTTTTATTAGGAAATAAGAGGTCGAAACACTGATTAAGTGTAAAACTTATCTGTTCGGCCTGTTTAAAAGCCTCCAGAGAACATATGCAATACAATATCTCTCACTCTCCTCGCCATGAATATAATAAGAAATCCCATGAGACGATTTCAACATCTCATGGTTTCTTAAGGCATTCAATTTCCAACTCAATTTAGAATCTATATTGAAGTCCAGTTGTTACGCTGTAGTTTTTGTTTTCAATGCCTGCTGCATCACCGCCTGCATACATTGTTTCTCCACTTATACGGTTAATCATTTCCGTACCCCCTTTCCCCTGAGAGTATTTATTCCAAGCAAACTCGGTGAATATTTTTGCATTAGGTGTCACATAATAGCCTACATCCAATGAAGCTGAATAATATTTTGAACCATTTGTTCTTTCACGAAATGTCAGATCACGCATATAGTGCTCATCATTGTCTTTAGCTACTACCCAAGTGCTGTATTTGAACAATGCATTAAATTCGAAATCGCGGTAACGATAGCCGCCAATTAAACCTACGTATGGCATGCTAAATTTTTGCTTGTATCCAATACCTCGTTCTCCATGAGGAAAATCACCGATATCGCTACCATTATTATACTGGTAATGGCCGCCAAAAGAAGTCCAACTAAAACGAGTTTGTTGGTAACCAATGACAGCGCCTATTTTATAAGCTTGCCTATTGATCAGCCAAGTTCTGACATTTATATCAAATTCATTAGCATGCTTAAGGCGAGTATTTGGACTATTTGACCAATCAGTCCAATGCGTTTGCTCGGGATTCATCCAGTCATAATCGTCCATTCCTGATCCACTGGATGCCAGAGTGGACCAGCCTCGTGCATTGAGCGTGAGCCAGGAAAGAGGGTCCCAAGAAATGTCACCTTTAATAATAGCTGTATTTTTTATCTGCCACTTTAGTTCGCTTATTTTATTCCCGGTACTTGCATCATACACATGTTCTTTAGATTCTCCGCCAAGCCAACCCAATGAGGTGCTGATAGTCAAGCTTTCAGAATCAAAATTTCCGGCATAAGGATCTTTTTTGCTTTGTGCCAAGGTTTCCTCAGTAACTACCAACCCCAAAAAGCACAAAGCTGTTATATGATTATTCACTATTTCTATTCCTTTAGTAATTTAAATGATCTGATTCAAGACTGACCAGTTATTGTAGAGTACTGATATATACAGAGAATATAATATAAACATATTTATCTGATTAGTGCTCTACATGAACAGCATCGAGTATAATCATATTCTTCCATATTTTCTTGGCCTTCTAATAAAAGAAATCGAGTGTTCGAAATGACTATTTTCTATCTGCTATTAGAATAACTTTAATGGCATGGTTAATGAACCTTCTCTTAACTTTAGCAATGTAAGCTTAAAAATATTTTTTCACTTGTGATATTTGATCAGGGTATTAACTGATTAAGATTTTGATAAAAAATTTATATACGCACCCACTTTTAACGATTATGTATATGCTAGAGATAGTTTACTTCCTGACATTCAGTTGATACATTCATTGATACATCTGTATATGTTGCAGAGCCATCTATTGACCACCATTCCATTGTACCACCAGTATATTTCGCCCCACTTGCTGAGATTACATTAGTAAGTAATTTGCTATGATTGTTTTTCAGGTTAAGCACTGCAACTGAGTTTTCATCGTTATGAATATATTTTACCAAAATCACCTCACCGTTTGCACAACTGTAATTAATAAGCATTATATCTGCTCTCCCTCCAGGAAGGCCAAACTCTTGTTCATTCTGTTCACAACCACCTAATGTAATTACCATGATGATTACTGCCATTGTCCTTGTGTACATATTATCATCCTTTAAAATACCATTTGCTCAGATAATGTAATTTAGGCACTGTTCTTTGATATTAATAAGATATTTTGATGGGTAAAATTAAAATTTAATTCCCATCTCTTTGAGTACACATCATTCGAAAATGTGTAATAATCTCAACTATTACAAAATGCATAAAAAAGCCATCCTGTCATTTTATGAGTCATGATTACTTAAAAAACCTAAAAATGACACTCTTAACCTGAGCTCCGTTAATACTTCAATTCCATAAGAAAGTATAATCGAATTATTAATTTATTTCATCTAATACTCGAAAACGTTATGGTAGTTATCGATTTTTTCAGATTGTTCTAGTGAAATACCTAAGTAAAATTTACAAACTTAGTGTTTATCATAGATAAATGAATGTTATCAATCATGTTCTGAGGATCTTAATAAGTTTTATCTTGGGTCCAAGACCACCTGCTCAAAAAATTTACTCAATAGTATGGTCGAGAGTATTGCCATACTCAGTATTTCTACGATTACTCCAACGAAGTGCTTTTCATTTGATTGTCAAAGTGCTTTAATTTTAGGAGGAAGTAGTCAAATACACCAGAAAATTAACGATGAACTTGTTATACTTGCATCCCATATATTTTGGTATTAGTAAATAATACAATTTTATTACTAAAATCACTGACCCTGATTATTTCAGAGTCAGTATTATAATTCGAGTTAATTATCATTTAGATTTGTAGGTTTCTGATCTGTGCTATTAATTTCCCACGAGACTCCAAATTTATAATCCCAAATTTGAGGCGTGAAAATCTCTCTTCCATTCGAGGGGGCGAAAGTAAACTCACTGAATAGTATACGGTCATGAGTAAGATAAAAATCTACTCTACAATAGTCAATATCAAAAGTTAATTTTCCAGATATATATAGAAGTTCTGGTAGTTGTAACGGTGCAGGTATTAAACGTCGGGTATTGGGATACCTCATGAGTACAGGTTGTAGTGCCCATGACGTGTCATAAATACATGTGTAACGCTTGCCTGCAACATCCGTATACTCAACCTCTAACCATTTTGGCTTTCCGTTAAAACAATGAACTCGATACATATCGGCTCGATAACCCAATGTCCTCGTACCAGATAAATCAACGAACTCCTCACAAATAACTTTAGGAGTGATATCACGATACTGCCATTCTCGTGATACATAATATTGATTACGTTTCATAAAAAAACGTAACTTATTAATAGTTAAGACTTTATCTAAATTTTCTTTGTTATCACAAACAACGACGCTTCCGCAATCGTGGTTGCATTTAAGTACAAACTGTTCGGGCAGGGCACTGAAATCAATATCCTCTACTTTACTGTAAACATGCAAAAGATTTACAAGGTATTTATCACCAACAAGTTGTTTAATTCGGTCTCTGGCTTTGTATTTATCTGCAAGTTGGGTAAAAATGGTGGGTTGAGTTACGGAGAGCATACGATACATTATTTTATCATTAAAAGTTTCCGGCGGATCCGTTTTTGGGGAGCGTTTAAAATCCTTTATATATCGTTTATGGCGATACCTTTTATTACTAATGAAGTAGTACCTAATACGCTTTAAAATATACTCTAAATATTTAAGTGTATAATTTACTCTCATGTATTACCTTATTTTTCATAAAAGAATTAATTGCATAAGTTTTTTCAAGCAGCCATGCGTGAAAAATATGAATAACGAAACTATAAATTTACACTCTTATAGATTGATGAAAAATACCAAACTAAGCATGTGATATTTCATTCCAGGAAATTAAAAAAAGCACGTATAAACACCCTTAAGATTTACCACCTCCTTTGAGAACCATTAGTGTTAGTTAAAATGTTTTCGTCAACGATGTGAATATTAACATAATATTAATATCTTCAAGTCGTGAATATAAATCACTTTAACGAAAATATAAATGTCACCCCTTGCCCGATGTCATTTATCTGATGTCCGATCCCAGTACGTAGACGCCAGACATCTTGTGTTCTAGTAATAGGAAATTCGAAAGAAAAATTTGTTTCATGAATAAAGCCAAAGTCTGCATCCCGATATCCACGCCCCCAGAACCCTCCTGTCTGAGACCCAAAAATCATATCAACCTGCCTATTCGCTAACAGGAATTGGTCTTTTAATCTGTACCCCCCCCCCAAATACCGGCACCGACAATATTTCGTTCATCATGAGGTAAACGACTAAGTGAATATTGCATATTCCAAGAGACTTCACTTGAAAGAGTAATTTCATCGCCATTATCAATTGGATAGCGATACTTCCCCCCTAATGAAGGTGACAACAACAAACTTTCAGTTTTCCAGCTAAATAAACCATCACGCTTCAATATCTCTTTTTCAGCAATGGAAACTTCATGAAACTTAGTCATATCTGTCATACGGATAAACCCGAAGCCCAATCCTGCATTCAAAACGAGATGCTCTGAAGGTGCATACTTGATAATTCCACCGGTGCTCACGGAGTAAGCATCCCAACGCAGAGCGATTTTCCCCCCATCCTCAGAAGTTAAACTATCTCCCGCCTTTACCTTAAGGTATCCCCCACGTATCCATCCAGATAAACTGGTCGCTTCTCCAACCTTCAGTTCAGACGTACTTAAGGGGAGTGAATATCTAGAATAATGCACTTTTTCACTCGTCTTAAAAGAAGAAGCATTTATAGCCTGTGTAGAAGAAAGTAACATAATCTTTGAGTAGGTGCCATTAAGGCTACTATCTTCGGCCGAAGCAGCTGTAATCGGTATATAGATTATCGTTACGAGTACGAATCTCAATAGCAGTAAGTGAATTTCACTTACTTTCCATACCATCATGGTTTAAATCCCTTATCAGTAGTATCCGCCCTTTTGGCCAATAAATAATATAGTGTATTCTCAATATGTTCAGCTAATACTGGTTCTGAAATGTAATAACCTTGAAATGCATTTATCCCAATCTTAACAAGCGCATTAAACTTATCTCTGGTATCCACGCCTTCAGCAATACACATGCCATTTGTTAATCGGCAATACTCCACCAGGGACTTAACCAGGCACTCATCATGATGATTATGAATAAAGGTATTAATGATTGAAATATCAATTTTGTAGCCGGTGAATTGCACTTTTCGCACTGGAAAGATAACGCTTCCCTTAGAAAAGCAGTCATCCAAAAGTACAGGAAATCCTGCATCAACCATTTGGTGAATTGAATCCATCGCCTCAATGCAAAAAAAGTCTGTACTCTCGGCAAATTCAAGTACAAGTAGGTCTGTAAACCCATCTTCTTGAAGTTGATTTTTAGCTGTGTACATCATCCGCATGAGTGCCCCCCCTTCAGTCACACAGGCTGGCACATTCACAGAAAAGTAATACTTTCCAGAGAAACGCTTAATTTGCAGTATAGCTTCATTTACAACAAATGCTGTTAATAACATCCACGTTTGCATTGACTGAATTTTTGGTAAAAATTCAGCTGGCATTATTATCTTTCCCATTTTAAACCAGCGAATAAGTATCTCAAAACCTTGTACATTCATATTTCGGTCAACAATCGGTTGAAAAACAGGATACACCTGTTTTCTCCGGATCGCCTGTTCAAATTCAAGTTCATCATTTGATAATTTTAGAACAACCAGCTTGTCATCAAGATCAAATTTACTCTTAGACGAAACCATGAGGTGCCGCGGCTGTAGCCAAGCCAACTCTGGGAGCTCTTTAATAAGCTTTCGATTTCCTGAAAGTCGTTGAGTATACAGTGTTTTAATACTTAGCCCTGTTAGCTGACTTTGCTGTTTAATGCTGACTCCGCATAAGGCACCAAGAACAACTTCAAGCTCCCGGGTTGTTAATCCCCCGGTGTTGTCTTCGTAGCTTAGCTTCTCGCTAATCTGACTAATAAGTAGGGAGGAAGATGAGCCACTATTAATGAGGCCGTTAAACCCTCCCACAGAAATATCCACTGAGGCTGCGCGAATATTCGATAACGCCTCTAAACGTTTTACTTGACATCGTAAGGTTTGAAATAACCATGTAGGTCTAAATCTACTTAAAATGATAGCAGACAACGGCCAAAGGCTTAATCGACACAGCAGTGCTAAATTATGCAGAGTTCTCAGCATAGAAGAAGGTTCATCTTGAAAAAAAACTACAATTTTACTATCTTTTGATATCTCTGGTAAAATTCCCACTATGTCTACGGAGTTAATATTTATAGCAGTGATAATATTACACTTTCGCCATTTTCCATTTGATTTTAATAATGCGCAAAGACCTTCTGCAGTATATCTGCAGGAGGAGATAACATAGTCAACGGTCACTTCATAAGTGTCGGTTGATTTCAATATTTTATTAAGTTCCCCAGATGACATATTAGCTCTCCATCTTAAAACTTGCCTTGACGAAAGACCAAGCATTGATAACTTGAAGATCAAAGACTATCTTTCAGTGAAATTTCTACAGCGCTTGTATGAAAGTAACCAACGAAATATGCATTATTGGATTCGAGTAATTCATGTATATATGATTTTGAATACCATGTATTATTATAAACTCTGCTACAGTAGCATTATTAGTGATAGCAAAAGTAAAACATATTATTAATTTCCTACCCTTGCTCCCACAACGACTTTAACTTCAATTTTATATCTGCGTAATTTCGGGTTTTTCCTTATGTATAAACAGTTTACCATTGCCTATTAGTCACGCCAACAAATGCATCCTTAGTAATTTTTGCATGCATGTTTGACTAAGCATGAGCATATATTTTATATCACCATCTTTTCGGAAATATAATAATCCGTTCAAGACTCGGAATGTTTACCGTGAAATAATCCACAAAATTATCTTACCAAAATTTGTCAGGCAGATTTCATCACTGTTACTTCATCTAGATTATTCCATCAGGCAAGATGTTACTCTCGGTAAATCCGCGCCCTTCACGCATTTAACCTCCTAAATCAACCTATGATACAACACGTGACTAGAACGCCCAGGCAGTCGCGCTTAACTAAATGAGATACACGCCGGGTGACATCGATTGTGCGGAGGAAATTATTACACTTCCTACGGCGTTGGTAATCCCCTGCGGAAACACAACCCAGCCGTCAGATTCTACAGGAAGGGATGATATCCCAGTAAAGCCTAATATAAATTTCAACGTTGCGGTCACAACGACTGTATCTGTATACGTAGCAACAACCGACACAGTTCCTGCAGCTTGCAATGACAGAGATGTCATTAATACTATTGCTGCACATATCCAACCAAGTTTTGCACTCATAACTTATATACCTTAACGAAAACAATTTTATTCCCCCTCACAGAGCTGTCTCCTGATCAAGAGACTTCGCAAGTTTGTAGCCTTCAACGATATCCTGCAGCTTGAACCAGCCTTCCCACATCACTATCCAACCCGCGCGCCCCGTGCGTTTACTGTCATACCAACGCCCCTTTTCGCTTACGCCAGATAGGCCCATTTCAGATTTGGCGCCTTTTGGGGGAACGCTTTTCCTTCCTGTTTAACCCATAATAACCGGGCTCAGCACCTGTTCACAGGACGCCTCAAGCGTCTCTTCACGCAGCCCTCCCTGCCTCAGTGCCAGCACGCGCACCGCGATGAACGCAAGGATCACCATCATCCGCTCCAGGTTATCCCGCGTTTGCATGCGCATTGCTTCGACCTGTGTACCGCCACTTTTCCATGCTTTGTAGTATTCCTCGATCAGCCAGCGCCGTTCGTAATTGCTGATGATCAGTCGCGTCTGTGCTGCATTTTCTACCTGCTCTGAGGTCAGTAAGTGCCAGCAGGCCCCGTCTTCCACGCCTTCGCGACAGCAGATATAGGTCACGGGCAATAAGGTTCCTAATCCGTTCGGATGTTTGATTTGGACCGTACTGTAACTGACGAACATCTGTGCCTGCCGCGCAGCTCGTCCGCCTTTTGGCACCACATTCAGCACGTGGCTGCCTGCCTAGGTCAGGGTATCGGACAGTTCGAAGAGTTTGTTGTCATTCCCTTCGAGCCGGCGGTTTTGTGCCGCACGGACGACGAAGCGTTGGCCCTGACTGATTTTATAATCGAGGTACTGCCAGATATCCGCTTCCCGGTCGCACACTTAGATCACGTTCGATTGCATCTCTCCAAGGCGTTCTGCTGTCAGCTCAGAAGCTCGTTGCCATTTGAAGCTTTCTTTTTCTTCGTAAGGTATTCGCTTACGAAGATGTTTCTTCCCGTAGTCGGCAGTGCCACGGGTCCAGCGTTGCTGTGTGATCAGCCCGACTATGCGGGCAGTGTCAGGCGCATAAAGCAGAACCGAGTGCGCAAGCAGGCCATGAGTTTTTTGCTGGGTGGAGGTATGTCCGAGGTCTTCATACGCGCTGGTGTGGCTAAAGTTGATCGTCGTCGTATCTTCCAGCGCAAGAAGAAGCGGATAGGCCTGAGCAGCTTTGGCCGTTGCAATGAATCCGGCGTCAGGTGTGATATTAGGGTTACGCAGAAGGCGATATGCTCCTTCCACTTCAGCAGGAGAATGGGATGATTTCACGATAGAAAGTCCGGCATGTTGAGCAAGTGAGGTGGCCAGAGTCACGAGACGACGGGTACGGCGTAAATCGCCAAGCGCAGCATGCCCGAAAATCGCTTTAGCCCATGAATAACAATCAGATAGCACCATACTAAAAACCCAGAATGGAGAATAGAAAGAAGATCAACAGAGGAGAAAAAAGTTCAAAAAATCCCCGGCTTTCATGCCGGGGATTTGTGTATAAGAGACAGCTCACACAGAGGGGGCTCGCTGCTTTATGCTGACCAAACCGCTGCATCCATGGACAACACATAAGTATCCGCAGCCACAACTTGTTCTTTTGCAGTGGTAGTGACGTTGATACTCATTGTGACGGCAGTAGTTCCTGTCACAGGTGCCAGCACATACCACTCAGGACTGATTGCATCTTGAACAGCTCCTGCAGCGATACTTACCACTTCCAGTTTGTTAGCGGCATTATTTCTACCGGAAATACTACGTTGAAGGTTATCTGCATTAATAATTGTGCTTGCGCTTGGCGTCCAGCGATAAGCCACACTCGTACCTACAGCCGTTGGAAAAGTAGCGACCGCACTTGCTGTAGCAATTTGTGTGTTAGCAGGCACTTTACCGGCACTTAATCCCGTTGCTGGCGTGATGGAAATTTGCGCACTACCCACTTCCTGGAAAATTACATTCCCTGTACCTGTAACAATTGTTGAGATTGGAGATGCCTGCGCCGTGGTTGCAAGTCCCACAGCAATAAGTGTTAGGGCGGACATAAACTTCATATTTTTAATAATTTTCATTTTTCTCTCATTATTTAAGTGATTACTGCTGTTTGAATAGACCCGGGTTTCGTAGACACTTTTTTGCCTCATAATGGAGGCCTAATGAAGGAGTGTTTATGTCAGTCAAAACGTTCACTGAAGAATTCAAAATTGAAGCCGTAAAACAGATCACTGAGCAGGGGTACCCTGTATCTGAGGTCTCCTCTCGACTTGGTGTATCCACTAATAGTCTTTACGCCTGGGTTAAGCGCTACCAGAAGCCCGAGCCGCAGCGTAAGCAGGACGATGCACTTCAGCATGAAGTAAAGCGCCTCAGGCAAGAACTTAAGCGAGTAACTGAAGAGCGGGATATCTTAAAAAAGGCCGCCGCGTACTTTGCAAGAACGTCAGGCTGAAGTACGCCTTCATTAAAAAAATGTCGTCCTTTTATGCTGTACGCAGGTTATGCCTGGTTCTTGGCCTCCATCACAGCGGTTATTACCAGTGGCTAAAGCGGCCTAAATCTTTGCGTACCCGGCAAGATGAACGGCAAACAGGCTTGATTAAACAACTGTGGCTTGAAAGCGGTACGGTTTACGGCTATCGAAAAATCTGGCTCGATATGAAAGATCTGGGTGAATGCGTCGGACGTAACAGGATCGCGCGCCTGATGAGGCTCGCTGAACTAGCATCTCAGACTGGATACCGAAAACGACTCTATTACGGTGGCGGAAAGCCTTCTTTTGCCAGTCCAAATTACCTTGAACGCCAGTTCGTTGTCCCAACCCCAAATACGCATTGGGTGAGTGACATGACTTATATAAGGACGCATGAGGGTTGGCTGTATCTGGCTGTTGTTCTTGATCTCTTCTCACGCCGGGTTATCGGCTGGAGCATGGGCGCACGAATGACCGCTGAGTTAGTAATGGATGCATTATTGATGGCGGTATGGCGACGTAAACCAACGGCAGAAGTATTAATCCATTCAGATCAGGGCTCTCAATATACGAGCGAAAGATGTCAGCATTTTATGACAGCTCACAATTTAAAAAGCAGCATGAGTCGTCGGGGTAATTGCCATGACAACGCAGTGGCAGAAAGCTTTTTCCAGTTGCTAAAACGGGAACGCATAAAGAAACGGATCTATAAAAATAGGGAAGAAGCGAAGGCGGATATCTTCGATTATGTCGAGATGTTTTATAATGCTAAACGCCGCCACAGTGCCTGTGAGGATCAAGCCCCTGCAGTTTATGAAAGTGCCTGGTTCATGAGGCACGGAACAGTCTAGGAAACTAGGGTCTATTCAGTTCCCACTCACTTCTGTGCCTTCTGGCCTGTATAACTAAGCTTCTTTGATCCCAGCGAATGGAGGATTGCGTCGAGTTCTTCACGCAATACCGGCTGTGAAATGTAATAACCCTGTAATCCGCCCACACCAGCATTAATAAGCTCATGAAATTTATCTGCAGTATCTACGCCTTCAGCAATGCATAACCCTTTTGTCAGCCGACAATATTCGACAAGTGACTTTACAAGATTGGCATCATGCAGATTGTGCATAAATGTATTGACAATAGACATATCAAGTTTATATCCACTGAACTGTATCTGGCGCACTGGAAATATAACGCTTCCACGTGAGAAACAGTCATCGAGTAGAACTCGATGACCTGAATTGGTCATTTGCTTAATAGTGTCGATCGCCGGAGCAAGAAATAAATCTGTTGTTTCCGCAAACTCCAGTACAAGTCGATCAGAGAGTGCGACATCTTGTAATTGATGTTGAGCGGTTTTCATCATCCGCATCAGAGCCCCATTTTCTATCAAAATGGCGGGGACGTTGACGGAAAAATAATACTGACCACGAAACCGCATTATCTGCTGTACGGCTTCGTTGATAACAAATGCTGTCAACAGCACCCACGATTGCGTAACCTTAAGTTCAGGCAGAAATTCTCCCGGCATTAGGATCTTACCTTCCTTAAACCAACGGATAAGGATTTCAAAACCCTGTACGTTCATATGCGGATCTACTATTGGTTGGAACACAGGAAATACCTGCCCGCTATGGACTGCCTGTTCGAACTCTACTTCCTGCGGAGATAAGTGAGAATGAAGTGAAGTAATTACCTTGCCATTCGGACTATAAGAGTGTCGCGGCAATATCCAGCTAAGCTCCGGAAGTTGCTTTATCAATTTACGGCTCCCCGAGAGCCGTTGCGTATAAAGGGTTTTGCTATTGAGTCCGCTAAGCTCACTTTGTTCACGGATACTTAGCCCCATCAACGTACCCAGTAAGATTTCAAGTTCCCTAGTGGTGATCCCGATCATGACCTTTTCGTCTCCCCCCCCCTTTTTACTTATCTGGCGAACAAGTAAAGAAGGCGATGATTCGCTAGAGAGCATGTTGTTAAGCCCCCTCAGGGAAATAATTGCCGACACAACCCGAAGAGCAGATAACGCATCCAGGTTTCTGACCTGGCTTCGTAATGTCTGATATAGCCAGTCCGGTTGAAATCGGCTGATAATTACAACAGGTAATGGCCATGTACTCAGCCGACATATTCGGACAAGACTGCGCAGGGTAAGCAGCATGGCCACGGGTTCATCGGGAACGAACACGACAACCTTACTTTGCGTTGAAACCTCATTTAGAAAGGTTGCCATATCAGAAGGATTAAATAATGAAGGGGTAATAACACGAGGCTTTCTCTTACTCCCGCTACCGCACATAAGAGTACTCAGTCCTCTTGCCGCATATATGCACGAAGAGAAAATATAATCCACGGAGATCGCATCCGCCCTTTTTATATCTTTTGGAATTAGATGGTTACGAACAGTTTTTGAGGACATGTTTCTTCTCTTCGTTACGCTTTGACCTGAATGCTGGCGACAGGGATCCCTGACAACCAGATGCAGAGACATCAGCCACCAAAAATTGACACGATATTAGTAATGAAATTAGAAAATGCTCAACACCGAAGCATATTGAATTGCAACAGCTCCATATAACATGAAGATATAAGATTTGTTGGTACCCTAAATTCGCAGGGAGTCGACCAAGGTTGAACCTAAGAATAACCGTTTACTCGCCCCATACCGCCGCGTCAAGATAGATAACGTACGTATCTGCCGCAACCTGTTGCTTATCCGGTAGCGCCATCAAAACAATGTTCTGCATCTTCGATCTATCCCTTGAGGCATACCAACCAGGATATCCTTCAGATCCTACCGCTGTTGAAAACGTACTGACTGTTAATCTGTTGTCCGCCGATACCCTGCCCATCACCGAGTGTGGTTGGTTCACACTCTGAGACACCGCCCTGCCTGCTCCCGACCACCGCCAGAGAACAGCGCCTCCTATTGAACTAGCACTGGCCAGCGCAATTGATCCCTTGTTTAGTCCTCCTGAGACCAGTAGGCGGGCCGGCGTAACGGTAAGGGTCGTAGTGCCTGTTTCAGTAAACACCACTTTACCCGTGCCGGTGACAGGGTAGAGGACAGGCTCCCCCCACACAGACAGTGGGCTTAGCACCCATCCTAAGCAGGCCAATACTGTCGCTTTATTCATATCACGAGCTCCTTTACTCATTTTTGCACAGCACGTCCGTAACGCGCACCTGCCTTTAATCACGTCGTGAGAAATCCGTATGTGTAGTGCCCTGCGCCTGTTGGCTAACCTGAGCGCGTCCACGGGCGTACAACGTCTCCCCCACGGCATGCTGGACTCTCGCCTGAGCCTGAATACCTGCTTCTGAAGAGCACCCCGCCAGAAGCAGGCAGACAAAATAAGCCTCCCGATATCACACGCGCAGAGTCGTATATTGCTTTTTCCTGAAATGTCTTGTTATCAGAATGACCAGACCGCGGCGTCAATGGCCACCGGGTAGGTCCCGGAATTGAGGGTCTGGGTCTTTCCGGCGGCGGTGACAATATTGCCGCTAACGGACATTACGCCCGCCGGGCAATATCGCCATGCCCCGGAAAGCTGGTGCGTGGCGCATGTTCCAGCGGTCGTTAGGGAGATTTCAATCTTCCTGGTGCTGTCCGTTGCGCTGGTCAAATATCCATTAAGGTAATCTGGTGTGGCATATTGCTGCACCGTGTTTGGATTAAGCCGCCAGGCTACCGTCCCGGCGGTTACACTGGCCGTCCAGGTGCCGAGCACCTGACCGGCGGTGTAACTGCCCGCCACAATATCCTTCTTTGCACTCACCTGCACGCTGGCTTCACCGGTGGCCTGAAGTGCGATGTTCTCGCTGGCGATGGCAACGTCACTGAGAGTTTCAGCATGTGCCATGCCACCTCCGACAAGCGGAGTGAAAAGAGCAAAAATGACGGGAACTGCAATGGTGTTACGCATGCGGAACCTTCCTCTGTTGCGCGGGCAGCACCTGCGGATTAATATCAGAAGGCCCAGGCAGCCAATTCGACGCCAATGGGATAGCGACCTGCAGCAAGCACCTGAGCGGAGGTGGTAGTTATAGTCGAAATCATTGACGTAGTGCCTTGCTCAAAAACAATCCAATCACCGATCACCTGCTGAGGGATAGTTCTTTCTACCATCAATTGAAATTTCAGTTGATTCTTGGAATTCACCACGGAGGTGTCCGTTGACACCCCACTCCCTTTAGAGTTGTAATCCGGATTCACCGCATTTAATGTGCGATTGACCCGAACCGCTAAGGTCCCGGCTGTGACCGAGCCATTCCAGTCCCCTACCTTGAATTGGTTGGGCACGGAGCCTGCCGCCAGATCTTTACGGGCATTGACAGTAACCGAGGCCTGCGACGCGCTCACCACTCTAAATTGAGTCAGGGCGTTGTTAGTCGAGGATATAAGCGCACCCGCAACCGTACTGCCTGAGAAAGTAAACAGTGCCAGCGCCAGTGCGCTTACCGAATAATGGTATGATTTCATGATTCATTCTCCCGGGAATTAGTAGGCAAAGGCCGCAACATCAATACTTATCGGATAACTGCCCGGCGTCAACGCGGACTTTATGTTGAGCAAAAATCCGCTGGTAACCTCAGTGATCCCCTGCGGGCATGAACGCCATAGAGCGCCATCGATGGTTTGTGCTACCGATGTGCTGCAGGGGCCAGTGTTACCACTCGGGTAATTTAGCAATAATTCGATTTTTTTAGTGGCATCGGTACTGTTTTGAGTGCTCGCAACGAGTCCCTCCGAACTTATCGCCGTCATTGGTACTCCCCATTTAAAAGCAACCGAGCCATTGGTTACTTTCGCCGTCCAGGTGCCCACTTGAAACAGTCTCGGATAATCTCCCAAATAGAGGTCGGTTCGTCCGGTGGCGGTGACGGTTGCCTCCGCGGTGTTCAGCACCACCACATTGTCAGATTGTGTTGCCACTTCAGACACAGTAGCTGCCTGTCCGGTTAGCGGAGCCATTGCGGTCAACGCAATTAAAATACCCCTTCGAATCATTTTCATATTTCGCCTACTCACTTGATACTTAATGTTCCCCCCTGTTGTTTAATAAAGGGGGGCATTTAATTAGCCTACGGGATTACGCGACCCACACGGCCGCATCCAGCGATACGGTAAAGGTATCTGCCGCAACGGTTTGTTGCGTTGTGGTTTTCACTGAAATATTCAGCGGGATATTGGCGGCGTTCGCCACATACCAGCCCAGACCTGCCGAATCCAATGTCGCGGGAGCCGTACTTGTCACCTCCAGCTTATTGGACAGATTTGCTTTACCTGAGATGGTACGGGTGAGGGCGTCAGTCCCCACCATGACGCTTGCCGTCGGTGTCCAGCGATAAGCTACGTAGGTGGCTGCCGACCCGCCGGTCAGAATGCTTGCCACCGCCGTTGCAATCTCTGTACCCGCAGTGGTCACGCCTGCCGGTAGTCCGGTTTTTGGAGTCACCACCATGCTGGCGGTGGAAGACTGGTCAAATACCACATCGCCTGTCCCGGTAGCCACACCTGAAACCAGCGCGGCCTGTGCTCCACTTACCGTACCTGCAACCAGAAGAGCAATAGCCGATACGCGTTGAATGTTTTTGATAATACCCATAGTGATTTACTCCTGTTTTTAATGTTTTTGCAACAGACCAGCCCCGTGGAATACGGACACCCTTTCTTTGCAATCGTTAGTTCGGCAACATGCCGGTACTTTTACGCCAGACAGTTTCAAATTTTGATCCCGTCTTACTAATCTTCATCGCCACTCTTACGAATGGCGTCTGAACCGCTAAGTCAATGTCGTTCACGCCCTGGCTTTATTAGCTTAGGGAATCAATACTACCGCCTTCAGCTGCAGTGGCCAGGTGTCGACAGGCAGGTTCTGATTACCGTCCACCTCCACATTAAAAGCGCTGCTGTAATCACCCGTTCGGTGGATAATCCCCTGCCCACGTTCTGTATCTGCCTGCCAGTCGCGCCCGGTCAGACGAATATTCATTCGGTTTTCAGGGTTACGGTTCCCCGCCAGCGTCAAGCGTTGGGGTGCACCGTTTATCGTCCCCTCACTCCAAACTCGAAACCCACTGTGCTCGCCCGTATAAATGACCGTTCCTTGCGCAAGCAATGCCCCATCTGTAAATGCGCCGGCAGTTTGCCCTGTCCTGACCTGTACAGTCAGTTGGGGTGCCTCTGCCCGACTGTCAGTACTCCAAGCTGCAAAAACAGGTAACAGCGCAGCCATCAGGAAATATTTCATCTCGGTTTTCATCGCGATATCCCTCGTACCGCCCGTTAGCGGCACACGTTACGCATTTCATACAGACCGGCCGCCCCTTTATCAGGTGGCAGGGTATAGGTAACACGACACAATCCACCCGACCACTTCACCGATAACTCGCCAGTTTCGGACAAACCTGTCAGATACACCTGTCCCGCATCACCAACCACGCCAGCCCCTACATTCTGATTCTGCAATGTCGCCAGCGCACCATAAGGCACTTCCGTGCCGTTTGCCTGCACCAGTGTCATCAGTGCACGTCCACCGATACGGGTGTTGAACTTCGCCGGAATAACTGCACCCTGCGTTGGGATCACATCGGTATCAGTCTGAGTTATCTCCGCATCCGGTGGTAATTCCGCCGGATTCAGGCTTACCCGGTTGGTCTGATACGGACTCAGGAATGACAGCGTGGTATACCCACGCCAGTCTGTCCGTACACCTGGCCAGCCCCCAACCGACACACCGGAAGCACCCGGCGCGGTCACCAGCGCCACGGTTTCTCCCAGCGGCTGACCAAAGGTCACACCACCGGGATGGACTACTACGCCCCCCGCTGCGTCAACCCCCATCTGTTTCATGGTGCTGTTGTAACTGTAAGAACCACCAACCTGACCGTACCCGCCGGACCAGCCTAAGCGCAGCGCGCTGTTACTCTTGTTGTTGTCCATTCCAGGACGATAGCGTTCGCGAACATCCCAATTCAGACGTCTGTCGAAGGCGCGTCCATTGAGCCCTGCTTCGTGTGTATCACTTCCACTGGAGGGATTCGTCCAGCGATAGGTGGCCATGGTGTTACCACCCAGCCAGCGGTCCAGCGGTACGCTGAAGTAAAGGCTGGTGACACGGTCATTGCGCAGATTACCGCTGCTGTCGGTATTTTTATTTTCTGTCCAGTTCAGAGAAGTCGTCACCCCCCCTAGAAGAATGCTGTAGCCTGCGTTAAACACATTGCTATGTCCCGGACGGTTCCAGTACGTTTGTCGGGACCCCGTCAGGTTTAAATATCCCCAGTCCCCCAGAGACTGACTGACCGTCAGATCTGCACGGGTGCGTCGGCGGTCACTGTTATATGTATTCTGGTCCCGGATATCATCACGCCAGCTATCAAGGACATCAGACAGACTGTTGTAGCCACTGGAGGCATATTGATAACTAGCCAGGGTAAACGTTGTGTCTGTGGCTATAACCTGCTTGCTGTAGCGTGCACGCCACACCTGTCCGGTCTGGGTTTCGTCTTTTCGTCGTTGTCCACGGGTTTGCGTCCCATCCAGTGAAACAGCGCCCCAGTCACCCAGCGAAACCCCAAGTCCCAACGATCCGGCCTGATAATGATTCGCTACCTGCACACCGGTGTAAGCTGTCAGGTTCAGCGGCAGGCCATACATAACCGTTGTCTGATACACCCTGCTCTTATCTACCGCGTTGTTCGCCGGACGATACTGACCCGCCATCATGCTGTATTGCAGATACCCTTCCCGCAGCGCAATCGCAGGTGTCTGATAGGGCACAATGAATTCCTGTTTGCTGCCATCAGTCTCGTAGACGGTCACGAACAGATCGCCACTGGCTCCGCTGGGCGCAAGGTCATTGAGCGCAAACGGACCTGGTGCAACCAGTGCGTTATAAAGTGAGTAACCGTTCTGCTTCACCTCAACACGCGCCTGAGTCCGCGCGATACCTCGTATCACCGGGGCGTAGGAGTACACCCCGCTGGGCACCATACTTTGGTCCGAATTGAGCATTACCCCACGAAACGGCAAACTATCGAAAATGTCACCCGGCGTGCTGCGATCACCCAGAGTCAGGCGACTTTTCATGCTGTTCAACCCACGCTCAGCATAGGTATAGACGTTTTGAAACTTCCCACTTTCCTCTCTGGACTTTTGCCAGGTTGTTGCATTTCGCAACCGCCATGCCCCCATGTTGGCACCTGGTTGCAACTGAATGTATGTCGTACTGGTGTTCTGACTGGCACCGTTGCTTTTATTTTCTGTATTGCTGGTATTCGCCTGCCAGTTGAGCAAAAGAGCGGGTACTCCGTCATTCCATTGTTCCTCGGGCGCTATTCCCTGCCGCCGCGGTCGCATGGAGACCTGAGGAACGAGCAGCGTCAGCGTTTGGCTGTTAAAATTCAAGTCGACCGTTGCCTGTGGGATTACATCCAGTACCGCACAGCCAGCTACCTTATCTCCCGAACCCAACAGGGCGGGAAAATCTTCAACCTTTACGCCATAGCGGGAGAGATCTTCAACGCTCAAACACGGGCTCAATATCGGTTTGCCAGCAGCATTCTTTCCCTGGTTGAAAACAATATCCCGTGAATCTACTTTCTCGCCATTGAGCAACACATCAACCGTATACGTACCAGGTAATTGCCCTCCCTGTTCAAACAGGGAGACATCCACCACCTTGCCTTCACTATCCAGCAGAGTCCCATCAAAGGAATACTCCTTTGCATACCCCTGCCCGGCAAGAAACACTATCCCCACCGCCAGTGGCAGACGTGAATATCTCATTTCTCACTCCTATGCATTTGCACCTGGATCCACGTATCGCATCACTGAAGCGTGGCCTGATAGTCGCTACTATCACCACCGTAATCAGTGATAACTTTCCACGTTACCGGTCCGCTTACTTCGGCAGGAAGTGAGAAAATGCGTTCCCCCATTGGGGGTATGTAGTCAATACCTTCAATGTTACGGCCAGCTACTTTTACTTCCTTCAGGTTCATATAAAACGGGGTTGGGTTAGTCGCTTTTAGCTTGTTACCTTCGCGTTTCCACTTCACTGCACTTGCCACATCAGAGATTTCCCCTTTGAGAGAGGAAGGTCGAACCAAAAGCTTTACGCAGCTGTTAATACGTAACTGCACTTCCAGAGTTGCAACTTTCGGCGCGAGCGACTTGCCGTCTTTATCCTGACCCCAAATATCATCCGGTTTCGGCGGTACACCGGTGACACATAACCATTTCATCGTCTCTCGGTCAGTCGCAAAATCCCCTCCGGTACGTACGATGCGGATCCGACTTTGTTGGTTGCCATCTAGACGAAACAGCGGGGGTGTCACAACAAAGGGGGCTTTACTTTGTTTGTCTTCACCGTAAACCTGTGATTGCACCAAAATTGGGTAGTCCTGCGGATTAATGACTGAAAGCGTTGCACCGGCAGAATCCGGATTAAAAATGACACGAGTTGCTCCCAGTTTTACTGAAAATGATTTTGTTTCCGTGTGGATTTTTTGTGCGCTTTCTTCACTGGCAACGCTACTAGACATCAGTACCATTGTCGTACACATAGCTACCGCACTTGTTCTTATGAACACATTCACCTCACCAGTTATCTTGACACCAATGTTCCGTGCGTTCTGTTGCATTCTGTTACATGCATTAACACTTAGGACCATTTTGACTACATAAGTGAATTAATCTGTTACAATGGATTAGTTTGGAATAATTTGCTGTAACGTTGGATTATAAGTGAATATTAAGAATAAAAACCTGCATGCATATGCAATAATACATCGCGGAGATATGAACAAAAATTGGGAGGGGTGTGAAGTTAACCCAAAAAAGGGAAGAATCCTAAAGGTGTGGATGAAAAATATTCCTAAATATCAATTAGTAAAAATATATATGGCAGGAAGGAGATGAGTTAGATGGAAAGTGAAATGAGTTGTAATTATGATTATGGTCAGTTTGGTCCTAACTGTAACTCTTTAAACTTCAACTTTGATTGCCATATTCCCTCAAATCTCCCTGCATTACTTGCTGTATACCCAACTGTATGTCGGATGTTACGGTGACCTAGATAATCCTGTATAAGTCTTGTATCAACTCCCCTATCTGCCAGAGCATACCCACATGCATGTCGCAACATATGAGGATGACAAACTACTGAGACGCCGCCTTTTTCGCCCAACTCACGAATTAATTGGTAGATCCTTTGCCTACTCAAAGGTCCACCGCTTCTCGAAATGAATAGCCAATCTCTGTCTGAATATGCCATCAGGCTGCGTACATTTAGCCATCTCTCTATGAGTGTTATTTCGTCTGACAGTAATGGATGTGTTGTGCTAAATCCATGTTTAAGACGATGGATATGTAAATATCCATCTTTCAATCCCAGATCTGACAAGCGTAGATTTCTCATTTCACTAACACGAAGTCCATGGACAAAGCTCATGTAGATCATGCAGTAGTTACGTTCTGGGTGTCTGCACTGTTTGGTTGCCTCTAATATGCTTTGAATTTCTAATAGGCTTAGATATTTCCTTTTTATAGACATAGTAAACCCTCAATTTAGACAGATCTGATAGTATGAATTACTTCGTTAATGACATAAGTCCCTCTAGCTTCAATGAATTAGGTCGTTCTAATTTTAAGCCAAACATAATTCAAGAATCACTCTACTTACAATTAATTCAAGCATCAGTCAATGAGATTAAATCTTAAAAGTTCATTAAGACTTACATAGAACATAGAAGTAAAATCAGATGAAGTATATATTAAGCATATAAATCCACTAACAATGGTAAAATTTAAAAGTCAATTTCAAACATGAAAAGTTATAATTCTATTCACTTTACATAAACCAAGAAAATTCTTAGTGTAATTTCTTAACATTGCAAGTAAGTAGCACTCATTTAATGAATATTCTGGACATTTGAATTATGACGTGTTGATAATCATTTTTATTTTAAAAATAGAATGTAATAAAAATGGAACGTAAAATTCAGTTTTGGAAAATTTTCATTATAGCTTTATTTTGTATGGAAACTTCGGGATGTAACTTACTGAATAACGAAGTTATCTACCCCCCCCCCTACATTGGCATACCAATAGAAATAAGCACTTTCGAAGTCAAAGGGCTTAAATTCGTTGAAACCGTACGTTTTACTGGTATCTCTGCAATGCAGAAGCTCATCGATTACACAAATCAACATAACAATCGATATTTTGTCGTGATATATAATTTAAATTCTAAAGCTAGTAATGAAAAAAAGATTTCAGCAATGATTTATAAATAGAATTAGATGCTATCCTCAAAATCAGTCGTAGTGTACGCAGGGCTTTGTTGCTACTTTGGCTCATCTGCGTTCTGTCGGTTTTTATACATTAACTGTAGAATTTTCCATATCTTCGTTCAGATTCTATTTGTCGCGGTGTTAACATTTTGCGATATCTGGCGCTATTTCGGCCTTGCTATTATCACATTTTCGGTTAAGTTCCCTAGCTGCAAGAATGTAGAAAAAATTTGTACAGCCAAATTTCCGGGGCAAATACGTAAGCATTCTCTTGAACTAAGAAAAGGGTGGAAGCGAATATTTCTCTTGGACGGGCGACAATCGCTATTTTTTTTCAGTTCAGTTGACCGGAGAGAACGCCCTATGCTGAAATACAGGGTATACACCAACGATGGATCGCTGTTGTCTGACAGTGTCCCGCCGTCGACCGCTGCCAAATGATGTCGATTTGGGTCAGGATTAGCGCTCTATGGTTAAAGACAGCTTGCCTGGCTCTCATTACAGCTGAGTGATAATGCACTAACTCTGCAGGGCCAAATATACTATAGGACTACAGTCCTACGGGCTGCTTCGGGAGGCATTTCTTTATTTCTTAGATGAAAATTCAGGCACTGATTTAATACTACTCATATTAACTATGATCTGATTATCGATTAACATAAAAATAGCTATTAAGGATGGATGGGAAAAGCGAATGGCAGATAAATGCGCATATACGATCCTTCTTGAAGCCTCCCACGGGAGACTATCATCGAGCGATCTTTATAAAGGAAAAAAAATCACTTCAGTGATAGATGTTGCACTTGACGCAATAATAGATCTTGAAATGGAGATAAAACGTCTGAATTACATTATTCGGCATAAGAATAAATGATATTCTGGAACTTATGATTTGAGTATTTCTTCTGTAACAGATGACAACGTTAAATTAGCAAAGTCATTACTAACTTATGGATGAAGCTCAGGTACTGGTTATATTCATGCCGCCAGTGCCCGACCTTCTCCAGAGCATCTTTCAGTGACCGGAACCAATGCAAGTTCAGACATTCATCGCTCTGGCTGCCGCAAATGACTCAATCTGAGCGTTATCTGTGGGCTTCCCGGTGCGTGAGAAGTCCATCGTTACCCGGTTTTAATACGCCCAGCGATCCAGCGCTTTCGAGATTAATTGGCTGCCGTTATCCGTCTGCAACCGGTGTGGTATACGGTGCTGCATTTGTTTCAGGCGCTCCATAACAGCCACCACATCCTCTCCGCGCAGCCCCTGACCAACTTCGATCGCCAGGCATTCACGACTAAAATTATCCACTACAGTTAGGGCACGTATCCGACGCCCGTTGAACAGATTATCAGCAACAAAATCCATGCTCCAGCACTGATCTAATGCGGTCACTTCTGGACGGGCGTGTCGGTGCCTGGCCGTAACATGCCTGAGTGGGCGTTTAGCTCGCAGATTCAGTCCTTCCTGACAGTAAATTCGGTGGGTTTTCTTGTGGTTGACTAACCAGCCTTCCCTGCGCAAAAGAATATGAATGCGCGGGCAACCATAGCGGATCCGTGTCTCCGCAATTTCTCTTATCCGGTGAGTCAGGGCCCTGTCATCACGACAACTGCGATAGAGGTATACCGTGCGACTCTGCATCATTAAACGGCAACCACGACGCAGCCCGATACGATAGGCGTCCAGCAGGTAAGTTACCGCTTCACGCTTCTGAATGGGCCTCAGAACTTTTTTCGAATGACATCCTGGAGCATTTCCTTATCCAGACTGAGGTCCGCCACCAGACGCTTAAGCCGTTGGTTTTCGTCCTCAAGCTGCCGCAAACGGCGCAGTTCTGTTACGCCCATACCGCCAAATTTTTTCTTCCAGTTATAAAAAGTGGCTTCAGAAATACCCATCTTTCTGCACACTTCCTCCACCCGAGTGCCTGTTTCGGCCTGTTTAAGGGCGAATGCTATCTGTTCTTCGGTATAACGGGTCTTTTTCATGGTTGATATGCCTCTCAGTGAGATGAAAGAAAGACCGGATACTTTATTTTAGGCTGGCACTGTTTTCAGGGAGGAGATCATTTTCGGCCATCAGTCGGTACTCTTCTGGCGTCAGGTTGTTCATGGATTCATGAGGCCGCTCGTTGTTATATTCAGTCAGCCAGCGCTCAGTAATTTCCCGCGTTTCATTCAGGGTTCTGAACAGATAAAAATCCAGTATCTCTGTCCGGTATGTCCGGTTAAAACGCTCAATAAACGCATTCTCCGTCGGCTTTTCCGGCTTGATAAATTCCAGCAACACACCATATTCTTTGGCCCATTGCGCCAGTGCCAGTGAGACCAGTTCTGGCCCGTTAACCGACGAAGAGTGCTCTCAAAAACAGGTATCGGGAATACATCCAATCCGATGACCTGCCTGTTGGCTATGTTCCCTTGAGACTGGGTATTCATCCCAACAGAAGATGTCGGCTGTCGAGCATTACCTAAGCCATGGTCAATGTGTTGCTGCCACCGTGAAGGCACTGGGATTTCCCAGGCCCGAGACGCTCGCAGCCTGGATTTATGAGCTGCACCCTGGTACACGCAACATGATAACGAGCAAAAGCGACATTGCCCCTTTTGAACCTGACGTGCAATATCAGGCGGTCAGTGATCTCTGTACCCGAGGTGGCTCCGCTCGGGAGGTTGCACAAAAGATAGGCCTAAGCCGTCCGATATTGTACAAATGGAAGAATGACCTGATCGGCGATGAGACTTATCAAGCTATGCGTAAACGTCACGAGGTTCCTTCCGAAGAGAAAGAAAATGCATTGCTCGACAAAATTTCTTAGCTAGAAATACAGGTGCATCAGTTACAGCTTGAGCGTGACATCATGACAAAGGCGAATGAATTGGTAAAAAATGAACAGGGTAGCAATAGCGTGGCCCTCAGAAACAAGGAGAAGACACAGGTTGTTGATGTTCTAAGAGAAATATATCCGTTGGTGGTATTACTCGGCGTTCTGAAGCTCGCCCGCAGCTGTTACTTTTACCATCGGTAAGCTATGCACATGAGCGATAAAAACGCCGATGTTCGGGTCATCATGGCAGAAATCTTCAATGATAATTACCACTGCTATGGTTACCGTCGAATCCATTGGATGCTTCGCCAGAATAACAGGGTTATCTCAGAGAAAGTGGTCCGCAGACTGATGGTGGAAGAACAGCTTGTTGTCAGCCGTTCCCGGCGACTCAGGTACAGTTCCTACTGCGAAGAAATCAATGCCGCGCATGTAAATCTACTGGCTCGGGATTTTAATGCAGGTTCTCCGGACGAAAAGTGGTTGGCGGATATTGCTAGATTCCAGCTTCCTGCGGGGAAAGTCTATCTGTCACCGGTCCTTGACTGCTTTAACATCAAAGTCGTGAGCTGGTCAATCGGTACACACCCTAATGCACAGCTGGTCAATACTATGCTCGATGAAGCTATTGATACACTCACCGGTAATAACTGGCCGATTATACACAGTGACAGAGGTGGTCATTATCGGTGGCTCGGTTGGGTGGAACGTGTCCGGGCAGCAGGTTTGACCCGCTCAATGTCACGTAAGGGATGTTCACCGGATAATGCGGCTTGCGAAGGCTTCTTCGGCCGCCTGAAAAATGAAATGTACTACTGTCGTGACTGGACAGGCGTCACGCTGGAAGGATTTATGCAAAACGTAGGGACTTATATCGGTTGGCATAATGAGCATAGGCTCAAAATATCATTTGGTGGAATGAGTCCTGTAAAATACCGGCAACAATTGGGATTTTAATATAAACCAGTCCAAGAAAACATCCGCACCCCGTGTGGATCATTTTTACATCGGTACTAACACGTGATGGCTACTCGTCCAAAACAGTGCTGTGCGATGACGGTGAGATCGAGCTGAATACGCCGCGTGATTGAGAAATTACCTTCAAGCTTCAGCTGCTAAAGATAAATCAGACGTGCGTCACGTAGATGGACAGCCAGATTTTGTCCCTGTACGCCAAAGGTATGACGACCCGTGTAATCGTCGCCACGTTCAAGAAATGTTTTATGCGGACGTGTCTCCCACGCTGATATCTAAAGCCACCGATGCGGTTTAAGAACAGGTGGCAGAGTCGATCTCTGAATGCACTGTTTCTCATTGTTTATCCTGACTGTATCGTGGTAAAAGTTCGTCACGGCGTCAGCGTGGTTATCAAAGCAGTATTCCTCGCGCTGAGCAATAATACTGAAGGCCAGAATGAATTGTTGGGCATGTAGCTGGCACAAAACGAAGGGGCAAAGTTCTGGCTCAGTGTGATGACAGAGCTTAAAATCGGGATCTTCAAGATATCCTGGTTGCCTACGTGGACGGGATGAAGGTTTTCCCGGATGCGATAAATAGCGCTTATCCTCAGACGCACATCCAGTTGTGCATCATCCATATGGTGCGCAACAGCCTGAAATACGTGTCGTGGAAGGATTGGCGGGCTGAAAACGGTGTATTAGGCTCCGAGAGAGGAACCCGCTCTGATGGCGCTGGATATGTACGCGGGTGCCTGTGACGATAAATATCCGCAAATCAGCAAAAGCTTGCGGGCGCTCTGGGAAAATCTCAATACGCTCTTCGGCTATCCGCCAGATATCCGCAAGGCAATCTACACCATGAATGCAATCAAATCGCTGAACAGCGTCATCCGTGCAGCTATCAAAAAGAGAAAGGTATTCCCGACAGACTACTCGGTGCAAAAAGTTATTTATCTGGCGATCAACGATGCGTTAAAAAAATGGAGTATGCAGATCCAAAATTGGCGGCTGGCTATGAGTCATTTTATTATCGAGTTAGGTGACCGCCTGAGCGATCACCTTTAATTCGGTGGAAGTTACACAGAATTATTTACAGGGTCTTACTCGCGATGCTGCATTGTACATACAGCATCATTATCTGGAATAAAATTCCATTTGGATAGACTTAAAGAGACAAGTATTTTGATGCTACTCTCTGATAAGCTCTGACATCCTCTCGAAATATTGATTCTAATTAAGAATCATTTAATTTCGCTTATCCATTTATCAAGTTTGCTTTGCGGGTTTTCTTTGCAAATTTTAATCAGTAGCGGCACCGATGTGGTATCAACTTCATGCCAGTCCACATAATCTCCACCTTTAAAATCTGTATTTTTGTTTATCATCCAGAATGCAACCGGCGTCAACGCCTTTGGGTTCGTATCCACGAACTCTTTACAGGTCATATTTTCAGGGATGTTCTCATTTAGCGTCTTTGCACTGGCAATATTTACGAATGCACAAAGAGCTGCGATGGAGAGCAGTGATTTAATTGAATTTTTCATGATTTTTTTCCCTATTATATCTTGATAAGCAGTAATGAGTAACTCAGCGTTATTGATTATCGTTAGATGTTTTTCTTCATAATACCTTCAAAGTAATTACTCAGCGTAAAATAAATGTATGCGCTGGATATCATTTCCAAACCAATAAAGATCGAGACCAGATAGTAGGTTGTATCTTCATTTGCGCTAATCCAAATTAACGCAATAATTAGGTCAAGAATCCCGATGAACATACACCAGTAGCGCCCAATCATACTGGGGTTTCTAAATGCCGCTGAAATACGACTGAAGCCAGCAAGAAGAAACAAAAAACAGATGATCATTGAGAGAATGTTTATTCCTAGCATTGGGCTGAGCAATACACTGACTCCCATAATAATGTAGATAATCGAGAAGATAATTAATGAAAATATCGCGACCTTACCATTCTTTCTAAAAGTAAATGCACAGGTTAGTGAATAAAAACCGCAAAGAGTCAACAGAAAACCAGTTAAATAGCTTAAGACCACCCCGGCATAAACCGGAAAAATCAAACATAAAACCCCACACAGCGAAAGAATTAGTGCAAAACTGAATGCGCTTCTTTTATATTTTACCAAAACTCGCTGGTTAAGACTGCTGAGGATTTTTCTATCAATGAGTAACATTATCCCACCTTAGATGAATGTATTGGAGTAGATTCCGAGTTAATTATAATGGAAAGGATATTTTTTATTATTGATTTTGTATATCGGACATCATGACGATGTTTATCATCGCTTTCTTACGTCTGTCATCCTATTCGTTAAAGTCTAATTCCTTGCTCTTATGTGCGAGCGTTCTGTTGCGGATTAATATCCTCACGGTTTTATTTAATATTTTAATCAAAGGAAAAGAAATTATGAAACGTTTTACAATCGCAACAATTTTTGCTGCAATTGCAATAATGGCTCCGGGGCTGGCAACGGCTGCAACTGAGACCTCTTATACTTCTGATTTAACCCCGCAGGTTACTACTGTAGTGGTCAACTAAAATTGACCACTACTTTAGAGTTTTTCCAGTATCGTTTTTTCGATGCGTTGGATGGTGACCCGCCGTTATATTCGTGCAGCCTGAGCGCGCTGTAATACCCAACGATATAAGCTGTTATTTCATGGGCAGTATCGCTGAAGCTTACCTAACCCGTCGCTGGCACCCATTCGTGCTTTAGACTCTGGAAGAAGCGTTCCATTGGGCTATTGACGCTCCTATGTCAACGGCAGCAGTTGGGCTCGCCCCAAATCAGTTAAAATAAGCGGATAAAGCTCTCGTACGATGTAGCGTTTAAGGCAACGTAAAAATTTCTTTTGCCGACAGTCCTTCTCCTGTTCGACGTTGCACATAGACTTTTGTTCGCGGATCGCTGCGCATGCGTACCAGGGCGATTGTCCACAGCGCATTATTCGCCTCCCGTGAACCACCGCGATTCAGGCGATGACTGGTGGTTTTACCTGAGGATGCCGGCAACGGATTTACACCACAAAATGACGTAAGTGCAGCTTCATTTTTTATCTTTCAGGATTAGCACCCGCGACTGCCAGCAAGATGGCTGCGGTTTGAGGACCTACACCAAACTGTCTCCGTATGCCTCCGGCATATTCTTGGGTTAAATTATCCAGTAGCTCATCCAGTTGCGTGAGTTCTTCCGCGAGGGCCAGCCAACGTTTAGCCAGGCTTCGAAGTGTGCAATAAAGTGCCAGGAGTAATGGTGATTTCTCAGCAGATTCAAAAAACCATACACGCAGTAACGCATTCGTGCGGTTTTGATTTCCACAGCATGTCGCGAATATCCTGGAGGGCGCTGACTAATAGCGCACGGAGCTGATTGATTGCCTGAGTTTTCGCCTTTACGGCACTCGGGCGGGCAACGTTGATGATTAGCAATGCCTCGCAGGCACCGAATTGCAATTTGGGAACGGCTTTGGCATTCCCGGAAAGGACCGTTCTGGCGGCATTCTCCGCATCAAGTGGATCAGATTCTCCTTCAAGGCGGCGTTTAGAACAATCAGGACGATTGATTTCAAGAACATCGTGCCCTTTTTTAATGAGAAATCGCGTCAGGCCTGCGCCGTAAGTTCCGGTTCCCTCTATCCCTGCATGTTCCATCGAGCCAAAAGTGAGTACCCAGTCGAACAATTCTTCATATCCTACCTACTTTCGTTCCGAGCAACTTACCTTCGTAGCTGAGAATCGCACCAACGTGAATATCCAGATGCGTATCGACACCTAAAATTAAAGAGTCATTGAATGAATGATGATTTTTCATGGCTTACCCCTGTCAATATGGAATAGCCATCCCCATTGCAGGACAGAACATTCAAGTTGCAGCACAAAGCTCCTATCAGGTCACAAACTCTGGGCCCGGCTATGCACGGGAAATACCTGAACCGGACGACAGGTCAACACAAAGGCAGTTCAGCCAATCCCAGCACGGGTCAGTCCGATCCGGTATTCAGGAGTATAGTAGACTGAGTATTCCAGCAGTTTCCACGTCGACTCATACTCTGTTTGCCACGGTACCGCCACAGTAACTGCCGGAACTGCCTGCTTGTATAATGACTGCCCTAGCCAAGCCGTTAACGGGGGACTGTTTATCAGCCTGTTTTGATTTCGCAGTAATGTATAAACTTCGCGTGAGATACATCGCTTCAGGCAGCGTACTGCTTCCATTTTTGTATGCCCCTCTGATACTCGCCCGACGACATATTCCTTCGTTTTAGCGTCAGTTCGTAAACGTCCGATGGCTATGATCTGAAGTGCACTATTCGCGGCTCGATATCCGCCCCGGTTAAGTCAGTAACGGTTTGTTTCTCCAAAATAGACAGGAACAGGGCTGACACTACACATTGCCGCAAAACCTGATTCTAACCTTAATCGTTGGAGGCTGCCTCCTGCAGTGATTAGCAACTGCGAAGCGCTTTCGTATCCAATAGCATTACATTTAATGAGTTCAGGTGCCAGCTCATCGACAATTGCCGCAATCATGACGTCCAGATCAGCAACTTCGTTATGTAACTCGGGATAGCACCGGGCAAGGGACTTTAATGCAATGCGATAAACGTTTATAACATTGTGGTATTTACTGGTATCAGGCTTACAGGATCCCAGAGTCCTGATGAGCTGCTTGCGCGTCATATTTCTGAGCTGTTCATGTGATTCATTCGGAGCAGAGATAATATTGGAATGGATAATCTGGAGAGCGACTCTGCGGGCTGATATCGCTGTTTTTCGCCAAGTTTTTAAATTCCGCAGAGATCCAATCTTGCCGTCTCACGTTTTGGGACTAACTGTCCTTATACCGGAGAATGCTGCATGAGCGGCACATCCAGCATCAATTGTGTCACTTTTACCCCTTTTGCGTCGTTCCATCCGATCTGGCGCAGCCACCTCAAGAACTTCTAACCCCGCATTCTGGAAATAGCGAAGCAATCCTGAGCCATAGGTGCCTGTGCACTCAACGCCAATTCTCTTTAACGCTCCAAATGAAGTCACCAATGCCAGCCACTGGATAGCGCGCCCTGAGTTTCCCGATTAACGAGAACTGTTCAGTGGGTCTGACATCAAGAGCACGGTAGCCATTATTAGTATTTCGTTCACCATTTCAATACGTTGTGGCTTTTTCTTTAGCTCACGTATATCGATTTTTTCCGGTGTAATAGGAGAGGCATTTGGCGTTTTGCCTAGCCGTTAATCACGCAGCTATTTTATCCATTTATTCATCGTAGAAAGGCCTACGTCCATTGCCTTCGCTGCATGAACGGCTGTGTAACTTGATCGACAATCAACTGGGCTGATTCACGTCTGAATTCAGGACTAAAATTTTTCTTTTCATTGGTGCACCTGTGTTGTTCTGAGATGAGCATATCACCTCTGTTCATGTGGCTAAATTCAGTAAACCACTTCAGATTAACTTGATACTTGCCGCATCTGGTATGTTCCCCCGACATCCCGGCCAGAGAAAAGCGGAACTTCAATCTAGCCATGAATGACACATCCAAGCCGTATCAGTGCAGACTGATGGGTTCTTTTTGTTTTATCCGGACATAAAGGAAGCCATAATGGCGATGCGGAGCAACAGAAAAGTACTTTAAAACTCCAATCAAAAACCTCTCCCTGTAACAATTGACAGTTTTATTTGAAATCCAAAAGTCTGTAAAAGCTTGAGGTTTTTTAGGAATTCTGTGGTAAACAAACATAAAATTATGTACACATAAAAGAATTGAAAATGAGATATCGATGACAAATACCTTATGAGTTTCTGACAATCATTTTCAGGCCGACTTCAAGTTTCACATCACCCGGCGGGTGGATGGCGTCGGCGATGTCCTGAAACAGCCCCATCGAATCATTTTCTCAGCCCCATTCGCTGTCCACAATGAAAGGATTGCGTACGCCGCCCAGCAGAATACCCTGCGTGGAGACGCATCCGGATTGATTTTTATTGAAGGTCGATGACATTTAATAACAGAAACCGATGTAATCCACCGTATGGAGTGTAATCATGCCCGGTCAGTCCGGCTGAATACCAGTTCGGCATAGTAGAAGTTAAACGCCCGCGTTTCTTTCAGGTTTCGAGCTGGTTCACCACCTAATTGTTGGCGACAAGCGTGTTATGCGGTGCTTGATTTTCGGCCTGCACCTCCAGTGTGCCGATTTACACCGTCAGTCCCTGACTCATGATTGGGAAATGCGCCGCGCCGTTGATCTCGCTACAGGTCATCCAGTATTTCACGTTGTAACCAAAGCGGATCAGCACCGCGCGGGCAAAGCGTTCGACTTGGCCGATCGGCTCGCGGTTTTCCAGCCACCATACTCTTTCGCCAGATGCAGCGGCATTTCATAGCGGGAAATCGTGATCTCCGGCTCAATGCCATGGGCAATAGAGGTGTCGATCACCGCGTCATTATGTTTCAGCCCCGTTTCGTTCGATTACTGCTCAATACCGTTTGGGAAGATGCGCGTCCAGGTGATAGAAAAGCGGTAACATTTGAAACCTATCTCTGCAAACAGGTCGATATCTTCCTGAAAATGGTGATAGTGCCCTTGTGGTTAGGATAGGTGTAATTTTCGCAATCCAGGATGAAATCGAAATCCGGTGAGGACACAGTCCTTAAGCCCGCCATACCGCCGGGAATGGAATCCACCAACCACAAGCCTTTACCGTCCTGATAGTAAGTGCCTCCACCCTAATTCTCCGTCGCCGCACCGCCCCACATAAAACCTTGCGGAAATTTCTCTTTCATCACCACTCTTCTCGCAAAAATCTATTAACTTATTAATTTAATAAACTGATAATAGAACTCATAAAATTGTCAGCTATATTTAATTCTTAACTTTACGCCTAAATACAATACGTTGATGTCATCCATGCACCCGATGAGGAGTGTTGCGTTATGCCACAAATATCATTGATTCACCCTCTTTATGAATATTCCGAAGCCTGTCTGTGTCACAGCCCTGCATTTAGACGTATCAATACGGTGATGACAGAGGAAGCGGCAAAAGCCCCGCCGATCACGACGGCGACGGTTTCTGCTGCTCTGTCCGACGCTAGCTCCCCACACACCGAAAACCCAACCCCGTCTGCGCCGCTGAAAGCCTTTACCAACGTGCGTATTTTTGACGGGGTGTCTGACGCCCTGCGCGAGGGACTACAGGTCATTGTCGAAGGTAATAAAATCAAAGCCATTGAGCCGGAAGGGACACCTTTGCCCGCCGGAATAGACGTCATAGATGGGGCGGGCGGCGTGCTGATGCCGGGGCTGATTGACGCCCACTGGCATGCCATTATGGCCCGACCGTCGATGATGACGGCTATGACCGCTGACTTCAGTTATATACAGGCGCTGGCGATTGCAGAGGCAAAGGCGACGGTGCTGCGCGGCTTTACCACCGTGCGGGATATGGGCGGGCCGGTTTTTGGCCTGAAACGGGCGATTGACGAACGCATCACCGCCGGACCGCGCATCTATCCTTCCGGCGCCTTTATCTCGCAAACCGGCGGGCACGGCGATTTTCGCCTGCTGCATGAAGTGCCGCGTGCGCCGGGAGACAGCCTGAGTTATATCGAACGGGTGGGCATTACGGCGATTGCCGACGGTGCCGATCAGGTGCTGCTGCGCGCACGGGAACAGCTGATGCGCGGCGCATCGCAGGTGAAATTTATGGCGGGCGGCGGCGTGGCCTCGCTGTATGACGGCATTGATGTCACAGAAGGATCGGTGGCGGAGATTCAGGCCGCCGTCACCGCGGCTGAAAACTGGGGAACATACGTCACGGTGCATGCATATACCGCGCGTGCGGTGACAATGGCGATAAAAGGCGGCGTGAAGTGTATTGAACACGGTCAGCTGGTGGATGAGGAAACTGTGCAGGAGATGGCGAAACAGCACATCTGGTGGTGTCTGCAACCTTTCCTGAACGATGAAGATGCCGTGCCGATGGCCACTCCGGCGTCACGCGCCAAGCAACGGGTGATGTCGGCGGGCACTGACACGGCCTATCAGTTGGCAAAAAAATATCAGATCAACACCGCCTGGGGCACGGACACGTTGTTTGATGCCCGGCTCGCCACCCGTCAGGGCGCGCAATTAGCCAAACTCAAACGCTGGTATACGCCGCCGGAAATTCTGAAAATGGCCACCAGTGTGAATGCGGAATTATGCGCCATGTCCGGCCAGCGCAATCCTTATCCGGGGAAAATTGGCGTGATAGAAGCCGGGGCGTATGCCGATATGATTGTGGTGGCAGGCGATCCGCTGACGGATATTGATCTGATTGCACAGCCGGAAGAGGCATTTCACGTGATCGTCAAAGACGGTGAGATCCTCAAAAATACGCTGTAAAAACATCGCCGTGATGCCTTGCGGTACGGGGCACCACGGCGGGTAATCACACCCAGATACGGTAATTATGCACGTTACCGGCTGCCTCCCGGATGTCGTTTTGTACTTCTTCCGTCAGTTCCCGTTGCGGGAAATAACGGTACGGCGGACGCAGTACGGACGTATGGTTGAAACCACAGCCGTTAAAATCCTCCCGGATACAGTTGAACACTGACTCCGCGTCATGCAGATATTCACCGCCAAAGCCTTTATATAATTTGCAGTGGTCGGTCAGCCCTTTCACATTAAACACATTCAGCTCTGACAGCGTGCGGGAGTCTTTGCCGATGCCAAAGCTGTACTGGTATTTGTAAATCGGATCCGCGACATCATTGTCGAACAGGTTGTTATAAAGATGAATGTCGCCAAATCGCACGCGCGGGGTACGCTGCACGATGCGATGAAAGACATTGTCATGGAAGGTGACACGCAATTTGCCGCTGTCTTCCGCGTCATTACCGTCGCTGTGGCCAATCAGAATCGTTTTATCATGCAGTGTAAAGAAGCAACGAGAAACCGTGATGAAATCCGACGCCCGCTTGATGTCTAACGCGCCATCATGCTGCACGTATTTCCAGCCATCGACAATTTTGTACATGTCCATGGTGAAACGCCCGTCACTGAAGGCCACATTACTGACCCAGACATGATGGGCGCGGATAATGCTCAGCCCGTCCCATTCGGCGTTCCAGCCGTCACCTTCTTCAAACTGCGGATCGACATCCACCGGATTTTCGATAAAAAGGTTGTGAATAATGACATTGTGGACATCCTGAACGATCAGCGCGCTTTCGATAAACTTCGCATTCTGATCAATGCCCATCAGCGTGGTATTGCTACTGATGAATATCCGTCCCCGCCGCGACTGATCCTGCCGGTTGAGGTAAGGCGAACCGCCGCTGGCATCAATCACACCGCCAACCCAGATACATTTATGGTGGTCGCCGGACTCGTTGAGGGCCTCCCGGAGTTCTTCTATATTCGTCACGTAATAATTGAGGACGGGCCTTTCGCCCCCGCCGGTGGTACCGCCCGTTTCAGAGGCCCATCCAGAAGGGGTGTCAAACCAAGGTTCATGCGGTGGAATATGATGTATTGATTTCATCGAGACAACTCCTTTTTATGGAAATAAAAATGAGGGTGACCACTGCTTTTCATCCTGACGCATTTCATTCATGAGTCTTTCGAATCGAAAATGGCGTCAGGCTATTGCTCTGTGCCTGGCAATATTTTTGTATAACGCAATACGGTTTCCGACCTGTAATTTAGTGATCAGGCGGGCGCGGTGCGCATAAAATGTTTTCATATTCATGCTCAGCCTTTCGCCTATCGCATGGGTACTCAGCCCGTCCTTCATGCAGAATAAAACTTCCTTTTCTCGGCAGGATAAAGGATGCCTGACCCGGTAATTAAAACGCGCATTATCTACCAGCAGACAGAACAGGACTTCTTTTTCCGGCGCTTGCCGGTCAATAAAGGTCACATTCTCCAGATGGCAGTGCATGTAGTAATCAAGATCATTGGAAATAAATGCAAAAACATTTCTGCCCTGGAATAAGCAGCGACTAGCCTGCAAATGATTCGTCGTCTCCACATCCACGATAAAATAATTTTCATCAATCAGCTCGCGTGACAAAAGCGCACTCAGGCCAAGGATGAAAAAATAATCGTCAGAAATTACGGAGTTTGATAAATCCATATAACTTCCTTTTCTGAACTGTCCTTTTATGTATTCTTACGTCATTAAATACTGTGGTTTACTTTTATAAATTTTAGAGAAACTACAAATTTATGACACCTCTAATGCACCGACCCTTTTCTGAACCATTAAAACTATTCACATACGTTGACTTTCTTGCCACAAACAATAAAAAATACCGCAAAAAAGCCTTATAACCACGCAAACAACCATGATGCGCAATAAGTTCAATACTTAGAAACGCCGTGACAAATAGGCTCTTCTTAATGATTTGCGATGATTTGATAGTCATAACTTGAGTAAAATTAAAATTTATTAGGGAAAATACCCGATTGTAGCCGTCGATCTATTGTTTCATATTAGGGTGAATTTTACACTGTTAACAAGTAACCAACATCAGCCTAGGATTATTTTTATGTGCGCCACAGACTACGCTTGTAGCCCCTTTCTGAAATATCCGGCTTACGGAAAGTTGTTCATTATATATTTAGGCAGGATGCTTTAAAACCACTGGTCTTACTTTCACTTTTCGGTGCGTTATGTATTTTTTTAAACAGATATTTTCTGCCGCGCTGCGGTCTGGCCTGTTTTGCAAATATCTGCGACAACGCCACGCATTGCTTTTTATTCTTCGCCGGGCAATCAATAAAAATCATCTGATTCCGTTTATTCAGCCGATTGTAGATTCCCGCACAGGAAATACCGTGGCGGGCGAAGTGCTGATGCGATGGAAACACCCTGTGCTGGGAAATATCTCCCCGGAGTGTTTTATTCCGCTGGCGGAGCAAAGCGGTCTCATTTCCCGTATTACGGCCTATGGCATTCAGTCGGTGGCCAACACCATCACATCAACGGGGTTTATTTACCGCCCTGACACCACGTTATTCTTTAACGTTGCCGCGAAGGATTTTGATAATCACGACATTCTTCTCGCCTGCCAATGCTTTATGCAGCAAACCGGGTTGCCCGATTTACGCATTGGTCTGGAAATCACCGAAAGGCAAGCCGTGACCGGTTCCGGTCTGTTGAAGGAGTTGTGCGAAAGGCTGGAAGGTCTGGGCGTCCACCTTTCTTTGGATGATTTCGGCACGGGAAATTCGAATTATCATTACCTGATGCTGTTTCAACCACGTTATATCAAGATCGACAAACTGTTCACCTGCGGGATTGAAACCGACCGCAGTAAAGCCGCCATTGTGCGCAACATTGTCGCTATCGCCAGCGAACTGCATTGTCTGACCATCGCCGAAGGGGTGGAAACCGGATCTCAACGGGAAGTGCTGGCGGCGATGGGCGTCAGTCATTTTCAGGGCTATTTCTTCTCCCGCCCCGTGGAGGCGTCAGTGTTCTTTCATCAGTTGATGGAACCGCTTCCCCTGCGCTGAAACGATCTTTTCATCTCACGCCACAAAAAAAGGCGGGCTGCTCTGATGCCTCCGCCTTTTTTGTTATCCGTGACCCGTCCTAATTAGCGTTGACACGCTTCCGACTTAAATCCGGAGAACGTGATAATGGCTGAGTTTAAACGCACGCAACGTGACTATCCTTTGTCTTTTAAAATTGCTGTTGTTGAGCAGGTTGAAAAAGGCGAACTGACCTACAAACAGGCTCAACTGCGCTATGGTATTCAGGGTCGCTCTATCGTCCTGACCTGGTTGCGTAAGCATGGCCGACTCAATTGGGCTCCAGGTCTTCTTCAGCTCTCCAGCCGGAATTTACCCATGGATCAACCCTCTGCACCTTTAACGCCTGAACAAAGAATCAAAGAACTTGAAGAGCAGCTTGAGCGGGTCACACAGAAAGCTGAGTTCCTGGACGCCGTCGTTAATGTCCTGAAAAATGACTTTGGGTTCAGCGTAATAAAAAAGCGGCCAGGCAAGACCTCACACAAAAATAAACCCAAAAAATAACGCTCACCCGCGTCTGCCAGTTTCTGTGCCACAGTCACCAGGCATGGTACCCATATATTACCCGGCTGAATGAACGGCAGAAACAGGATGTAAAGATCATCAATTTTATTAAAACGGTCCGGATGCGACAGCCCCTTATCGGAACCCGTAAGCTGCACTATCTTCTTAAGGAACAATCAGATGATGAGTTATATATCGGACGTGACAAACTCTTTTCTCTGCTCAAAGAACGCAGATTACAGGTTCCCGTTAGACGGACTTATCATAAAACAACTGACAGTCATCACCGTTTTCGGTGACATCCGAATCTACTGAAATCCGGGCCGGGACAGTTGGTGGTGTGCCATCCGGACCAGGTGTGGGTGGCAGATATTACTTATTTGCCGACCCGAAGTGGGATGGTCTACCTGAGTCTGATCACCGATGCCTGTTCAAGGAGGACATGGGGCATTATGTACAAATAAATGTTGCAGAGGCGCTGAAAAGGGCTTTAAAACAGCGAAAAACGAGCGAGCCTCTGATACATCACTCCGACAGGGGAATCCAATACTGTTCAGCGGCTTATCAGTCAGTACATGAGAAAAACGGCTTAACGTGTTCGATGACAGACGGTTATGAATGTTATCAGAATGCGCTGGCAGAAAGAGTGAACGGTATACTGAAGACAGAGTTCCTGCTGTCTCGGCCGACAGACCTGGAACAGGCAAGAAAGATGGTGAAAGAATCGATAGAGATATACAACGGAGAGCGACAGCACTTGTCGTTAAAATACAAAACGCCCGATGAAGTTCATCAGGCGTTTTGAAGCTGAAAAGTGCCAACCTATATCAGGACTAGTCACCGTAATGAAGATGTGTTACCAGTTGATATCCATGGTCGCCGTCGCCGTCGCCGGGCCTGGTTCTGCCGTCGGGCGCGGACACAACACCCACACCAGATTGTCAGACCACGACTGTGTGGAAGACACCGTGCGCAGCGCCGCTTTGCTGCTATCCATACGCATGGACGAGCCTTTGGTTGTGCATCCGGCATCTGCGGTGGCATTTGAGCCAATAAAGCCACGGATATCACCCGCAACGCTGCCGCCTGCGGTCGAGATCATCGGCAGCGAATAATCGTCGCCTGCCTGGGTTTTCGGGGTCACGGAATAGGTGACATCCGCGCTTGTACCGGCGTCGTTAGTACAGTTCACATTCAGCGAAGACTGCACCGCAATCCCCTTGCCGTCCGTTCCCTGACCCGGCGTCACGTCACCGAATGGCACGACCGCCGCTGTGTTCATCGAACATTGCGTGCTGGCCACGACCAGATCACTGAAGCTCAGCAGAGACTGTCTGTTATTTCCACTGGTTTTATGCAGTTGCAGATAGGTTGTGGGCAACGGACCTGCCGCGGCGCTTGGTGAAACATACACCCCGTACGAAACATTCATCGAAGTGCTAGACCCGTCAAGAATGTAGAAGTTGCCGCTGATCGGACGCTTTATCGCCGCACAATGCGACGCGGTGCCGGGCGTCTGCCAGTCAGTGATGATGGCCCCTTTACTGTCCCAGGTGGCGGAATAGGTGTCGGTGACCACGTTGGCGTTGCCGGTCGGCGTCGCCGTAATGGTCGTCGCGTTCAGACTGCCGGTCAGGACAATTAATACGCCCTTTTGGATCTCGTATCCCGACCAACCGTCTACCGTGGTGTAGGGCAGGCCCGCTATTGAGCAGGTTGCACCATTACTGTCATTTGGCGTGGTTTGCCAGGCCGATAGTTTCCAGCCCCATCCGTATGTCAGAGCGGTGGAGCTAGCGTAAGGTCCATGAGCCGTACCGTTGATGGTCGGCGTCCAGGTACCGAGACGAGTATAACCCTGCGGGAGATTCACCGCGAATGCCGCCTGACAAGATAACAGTGCAATAGCGGCCATGCATTGGATCCCGCGTCGGCGGAAGGCTTTCGCCAAAAAACGTATAAAAACAGACATCTTATTTCCTATATCTATAATTTTGTAGAGACTAAAATCTGGCCCGATGAGGTTGATTACCAGCTCATGTCAAGAGTCACCGCCGCCGCGGCCGGACCGGGTTCTGCGGTCGTCCGTGGGCATAACACCCAGACCAGTGGATCAGACCAGTTCGTGCTGGTAGTGACCGTGTGCAGGCTGACTTTGGTGCCGTCCATCGGCAATGAGGAAGTGCGGTCTGCACAACCGGCTTCTGTGGTCGCGGATGCGCCTAGAAAACCGCGCACATCGCCATCAACGGTGCCGCTGGCCGACTTCATCGGAATGCTGAAATGGTCACCGGCCTGTGTTTTCGGTGTTACCGAATAGGACACCGGCAGCGCGGTGCCGGAAGGATTACTGCACGTCACATCCACCGAGGAGTTCACCGCGACCTTACGGTCATCCGGCGTGACATCACCGAAAGCAATCGCAGGCGTTGAATTCACCGTACAGTCCATGCCGCTCCACGCCAGCGACAGGATACGCCGGTCAAAGGTCGCCGGCATGACGTTCCAGCTGTAGCCACGCCCGGCCTGCGCATAGACAGTTTTCACCGCCATTTTGGCGGCTCCCGGCTGCACATAGACGCCGTAACCCATTGCCGACTGCGAACCGCCGCCGCTGTTCATTTCCACCGCGCCGAACGACTGGTTAAAGGTGGTCTTCACCCCCAGACAGTCGGAGCGCACACTGATGTCGCCGCTGCCATTGCCGGATTTGTCCCATGACGCGGAAGACACGGTGTTCAGATCCGGCGCGCCGTTAGGGATAAACGTGCCACCGGTGGCGACCGGGTTCATCGTCCCGGAATTGATGACAATCTGGCCGGATATGGAACCGAACGGGATCACCAGAATGCCGGGGGAAATCTCATAACCGCGATAACCGTCATAGGATTTCATCGGATACATCGACGCACATCCCGCGCTGGGCACCGGCACGGGGGAAACCACCACGGTGCCCGCGACACCTGATGCCATAAAAGGCACCACGTTTTGTGAGTAATACCAGCCGGGTTTATTGCCCGGAATGGTATCGCCCTCGGTCCACGTCAGCCGGGTGTTGACCACGTCACTGACCACCTGATAACCCGATTTCAGCTCGAGTGCAGCGCAGTTTATTCCCCACATCAGAGCCACAGACCCCAATAACATCCTTGCAGTCATGACTGCTCCTTAAATTGGTGTGCATTAAGGCCGCGCAACTGTGCGCGGCCTTTTATCAGCGGCATTCGCCGTTCAGCTGAATAACCGGCATTTGTGCCGTCGGTTTCAGCCCCTTCAGGTCATAACTGACGCGGCACTGTTTATCGCTGCCTTTGCCCCACGACACCGCCAGCTGGCCTTTTTCCGGCAGGCCGGTCAGATACACCTGGCCGTTATCGCCGACGATGCCGGTGATTTCCTCACGACCTGCGTTTTCCAGCAGTGATACGGTGGCACCAAACGGCACCACGCCTGCTCCGCCAGCCCGCGTCAGGGACATCAGCACCTGATAACCGATACGCGTGGCAAAGTCAGTTTTCACCACCGCGCCGTTGGTCGGGTACACCACTTTCTGGTTTTGCGGCAAATCGACGTTGTCCGGTAACGTGCTCGGATCGAGACCGACGTTGTTGCGGCTGTAATCCGACAGATACGGCACCACGGCGAACCCGCGCGAATCGGTTTTGCCACCGCCATTAGACAGGCTGACGCCTTCCGCACCCGGCGCGCTGACCAGCGCCACCGAACTGCCCAGGGGACGTGACAGCGTCACACCTTGCGCATGGGCCACCGCGCCGCCGCTCATGTTGACGTTCATCGAGCGCATGTCGTTTGAGTAACCGTAACCCGCAGAAACGTTGCCTTTGCTACCCTGATATCCCAGATTCAGGTTGCTGTTACTGGCCTGATCCTGATTGCCCCAGCCCTGCATCACGCTGTACGACAGCGCGCCGTTCGGGTTGCTGCCGGAAATCCCCGCCTGATTCTGCGTGCGTCCGTGGTTGTCATGAGATATCTGGCTGGTGGCGTAGGTGTTTTGCAGCGCAGACGAATAGCTGAAGATGCTGAACGGCACGCTCAGGTTGAAGGAAACCTGACGGTTCTCCGGCCAGTCGCCGTTGCCTTTCATGCGATCCACGGTGTAATACACGCCGTAGCTGACGCCGTGATAACTGCCGTTGTAACCGGATGACAGGCTGGTCAGCGTTTTGGTCGACCCCCAGTAATCATCACGGTTGGCGCGCAAACTCACCGAGCCATAATCCCCAAGTTGCTGTGTTACCTGCGTCTGGAAACTGCTGCGCCGACGGCTCATCGTCCACGGCGACACATCATCCTTCTGCGCATAACCCATGCTGTTGTATTCCGCGAAACTGTAATAATTTCGGGTGGAATAACGCAGCGCCGTCAGGTCAAAAGAAGTGCCGGTGGTCAACATACTTTTGGAGTAACGCACCCGCCATGACCCCCCCGCCTGACGATCTTTTTCTTCCAGCTTCGTGCTGGAGAAAGTGCCGTCCACAGACATTGCGCCAAGATCGCCCAGCGAAATACCTGAACCCATGCTCAGCGCACTGTAGTTTTGGGAGCCCAGCAGACCGCCGTACAGCGTCAGGTTTTTTGGTAAGCCATAAATCAGCGTCGCCAGCACGAATTCTGATTCGCGTGAGCCCTGCGTCGTACCGCCGTCATAACGTCCGGCGGTCACTTCATATTTCATGGCGCCCGGTCGCAGCATCACCGGCAGGGAGGAATACGGCACCACGAAGCTGTGCACGCTGCCATCGGCTTCGGTCACTGCCACGTCCAGGTCACCGGAGGACCCCGCCTGATACAGATCCTTAATTTCAAACGGGCCCGGTGCGACGTAGGTTTCATATACCACGTAGCCGTTCTGACGCACGGTCACGCGGGCGTTACTGCTGGCTACGCCGGTGATCAGCGGCGCAAAACCGCGCAGACGCGAAGGCATCATCTGTTCGGACGAATTCAGCTGCACGCCGCGGAACGGCACGCCGTCCAGCACGTCACTGCCAGTATTGGATTCGCCCATGGTCACGCGAGAACGCCAGTCACGGATATCGCGCGACAGATAGGTATTGGAAAAATGCGTGCTGTCGTTATTACTGCTGCTACCACTGGTATCAGTGTGGCTGTGCGTCAGCGTACTGCGCAGCCGCCAGGCACCGGCGTTTGCGCCGGTCTGCACGTTGGCAAACAAGTTGTTATTCACGCGGGTATCGCTGTTGAGCGTCTGCTCATTGCGACCGGCACTGACGTTGTAGTTAAACAACATCGCCGGAATGCCGTCGTCCCACTGTGACGGATCCGTCTGGCTGTCACTGCCCGGCTGCATCGCCACCTGCGGGATACTGACGTCCAGCCGCAGGCGGGATAAATCGAATTTCACCGCGGATTGCGGGATAAGCACCGTCAGATCATCCACCGGTTTGTCTTTCGCTAAGCCTTTAAATGCAGGCAACTGATCCACATTCACACCCAGCGCGCCGAGCAATTCCGGCGTCAGTTCAGGCGCAATATTGCCGTGGGCGTTTTTGCCGAACACCAGTTCGCGGGAGACCGCTTCACGCTGGTTGACGAAGATAGTGACCGGATACTTCCCTTCCGCCACGCCGCCCGCCAGGGAAAAAGCGGAGAGATCGACATCCGATGCGCCGCTTCCCAGCGACAGCAATTCAGGATCGAAGTAATCTGCTGACCACGCGTTCTGGCAGCTCATTAATACAAACAGCGCAAGCGTTTTGCGCGGGAAGGCGCGGGTGCTGGCTGCCATTCCGTTAATCCTTAAACAGGATGTCAATTTCTTACTCAAGGTCGTTCCCTGCTCTGTAATATATGATTAGCGATTCCGGATTTCCCCGGTCTTACAATGTCTTACGCTGGGCGGGCGTCACCCGGCTGTCTTCGCCGATCACCTGCCATTCCACCTCGCCCCGCGCCCCTTCAGGAACGGGATAGCGCTGCTGCCCTTTCGGCGGTACCAGCGTGCGCAGATCGGCTGCCGGTAAGGTTTTTCCGCCCACTTTCAGCTGGCTGAAGTTGAGGTAAAACGGCGTCGGGTTATCCACCACCAGCGCATCCCCTTGCAGGCTGAAACGCAGCTGCTCAGACGCCTTAGTGACGCCGCCTGGCGGTAAACCTTCCGGTCGGTAGAACAACTTCATGTTGTTGACCACCGCGACCACCAGCTGGCCGCCGGTCTGGTTGTCTTTATCCGGCACCGACGGGATACCTTTTACCGACAGGTAAAACACTGATTCCCTGTCCTGCGGCAGCGTCATGTCGGTAAGACGGATACGCAGCTGGAGCTGTTCACCCGGATCAACACGTTTTAACGGCGGCGTCACCAGCAGCGGAATGGCCGTGGCGGGCGCTTTATCGTTTTGTTCTGTCGCCGGTAAACCGGTGGCCAAATCCAGCGGCCGCACCCATGACTGCATCAGATACGCACGGTGGGTGTTATTGGTCATTGACCAGGTGATGCCTTTGGTTTCCGATGCCGGATACACAAGGCGGAACTGATTGATCGACAGGCCGGAAGGCTGTTCCGGCGCGGCAACACACGGCAATGCCAGTGCCAGCGCGGCAATCAGCAGCGGCACTTTCAGCGAAAACGTCATGATTTCCCTCCGTTCCGCACAGCGGCTGAAAATAGCGGGCTGTTGCCGCCGTAATCATTAATCACCGTCCACTGCGCCTGCTTAACCTGACCACTCACCGGATAACTGGCCTGCGAGAATGGAGGGATCATCGGCACAACGTCTCGCACCGCCACGTCGTGGCCATCAAACGCCAGACGTGAAAACGTCAGGAAGTAAGGCGTCGGATTTTTTACCTCGATGCTGCCGTCCTGAAGATGAAACGTCAGACGCCCCTGCGCTTCCTCCGCCGTCATCGGCAGCCCTGCAGGGCGGTAAAACAGCTTGATGGTGTTCTGAATACCAACCGAAATCCGCGCCGCCAGCGAGGCGTCTTCCGCTTCTTTCGGTTCCGTCATCGCCGGTACGGCGATCGCGGTGAAATAAAACACCGACTCACGGTCAGCAGGCAGCGCCGCATCGTCCTTACGCAAAATGCGCAGGGTGTTTTTGCTATTTTCTTCCAGCCGGAACAGCGGCGGCGTGGTCAGAAAAGGCGCAACTTCACGGCCTTGCGGTGACCCGACGACCGCCGACTGCACCAGATAAGGCCGGGAACCGTGGTTTTGCACGGTCAGCGTCTGGGCGCTGTCGGTTGACTGAAAAATCACCCGCGTACGGCTGAGGCTGATCCCCCCATCAGCGGCAAAAGCGCCCTGAATCAGCGTCACAATGCCCATTAAAATGAGTGCGGCACGGCGTACTAAAAGAGAAATAAACTGCACAGAAAACCCCTTACTGATAGGCGAAATCAAAGGTGACGCTGGCGTTCAGCGTGCCGCCTTTGGTGGCGGCATCGCTGCATTTGGTGCCACAGGACAGCGCCGCTTTCAGCGGAATGCTGACGTTGCCGCCATCAAAATTGGTGGCGTTCAGCGGCACCGGCAGCAACGTGGTGTTGTTCACCACATCACCCGTCGCGTTCACGATGCGTACGCCGTAATTCACCACCTGTGAGGACGCCGGTTGCAGGAACAGAAAATCGCCGGAACTTGTGTTGCCGGTTCCCGACACTTTCACCACAGGTTTTTGCACCGCACCGACAAAACCGGCGCACTGCGACAGGGTCACCGTCAGCGGTAACGGATTGGCCAGGCTGTCGCCGCTGCGGATACCGGAAGACTGCACCGCGCCGAAATCCAGCACCGGCGGCGCGGAAACCTGGCAGGTCGGCGCCTGGAATGTGGCCGTAAACTGCACCTCTGTTGCCGCCACCGCGTGACCCGCCATCGCCAGCAGGCACAGGCAAAGCGAAGCCCTCAGGGCAACGTGGTGTCCTGATAAAGAAATGTGATTTTTCATGGTGTCTGTCTGTTGAAAGCGTTAAGGGAAAATAAAGGCGAAGGTGATTTTTGCGCTGACCGCACCCGCCGTCAGCAGCGGATCACCGGCGCTACGCACCAGTCCCACCGAGAAAGGTTGCACAGATGTGCCGTCATCCTGAGTGATCGCCACCGAATCACCGGGCGCAACCGTACCGGCCGCGTTATAAAAATCACTGAGGTTATTCAGCGTGCCTTTTTTCAGCATAAAACCGACGTACTTCGCCGTGGAACTGGCCGAGCGAAACAGCTGCGTGTCGCTGAGCTGAGCGGATTCCCCGGACACAGTCAGCGACGGCGTTTTGCCCTGCATTCCTTCGCAGTTCACACTGACCGCCAGTGGCAGAATGGCGGCGGTACCGGTCGCAAATTGCGTAACATCTTTTGTGTCGAATTTGAGCGTCGGCGTGTCGATCGCCACCTGACAATTGCCATCCATTACCGTGGCTTTAATGTCAGTGGTGGCAGCCAGTACCTGACCGGCAGAAACGCCGGATAAAATCAGCAAAAGTGCCGATGAAACCTGTTTAATTAACCGTGCCACGGAACGTCTCCACACCGCCAAAATCGTTAATCGCTGCCCACTCGGCTTTGCCCTGCCCGGCTGTCACCGGATAATTATTTGATGCGAAAGGCGCAATCATGCTGGTGCCTTTAATAACATCGAGCGGGATCTTTTTGCCGTTAATCGTCAGTTTGTTTAGCGAGATAAAATACGGCGTCGGATTGGACACCTTCACGCTCTGGCCTGCTCTGGAAAACTGCAATTTGCCCATCGCTTCTTTTTGCGTCATCGGCAGGTTATCCGGACGATGGAACAGCTTCAGGGTATTACCGGTCGCCACCTGTAAGGTTCCACCGACTTTATTATCATTATTTTCCTGACCTGTTTTACCGGTCGGGATCGCCAGAATATTTAAATAAAAGACCGACTCCCGGTCACCCGGCAGAGAATTGGATTTTTTCAGGATCCGGATTTTATTAGCGGAATCAGGCTCGATGCGAAATAACGCCGGGGTTGGCATGAACACGCTGTTCGATGATTTCGCTGAGAGACTTTCTGAAATACCGACATTAATAAGATAAGGTTGATTATGAGATCGGTTATTAATGTCAATACTCTGACTGCTGTCAGATGCCGTAAAAATAATGCGGGAGGAACCCACCGCAATACTTGCGATTGCTGGCGGGGTCAATAATATCCCCAGGCTTAAAATAACGCCTAACTTGTGAATAAACTTCATAATGTTCTCTGCCAGTTAATTGAAAAAGAGAGGTTTCATAGAACCTCTCTTTTCCGGACGCTTATTGCCGTACTGCTCGCGCCTTACGACGGGTCCCGTACTTCAGGTTCTTTACGCTTAGTTGCTCACGTAAGAGATTTTGATCGGCGCGTGGTAAGCACCCGGCAGAACGTTAGCTTTATCCAGAACGGCCATACCGGTGTTGAAGGTATAAGTCAGTGCGCCAGTCGTATCAGCAACAACCGGGATGCTGGTGTTGTTGGTCACTTGAGTGGTGCCGTCTTCACGGGTCATCATGAAACCTGCGGACTGAGCAACGTCGCTCACGAACACAGTTTCGTTACCGGTCGCAACGATACCGCTGACCTGTAAAGCACCCGCTTCGTCTTTGCTACAGTTTTTCAGGGACACCAGCAGTGGTTCTTCACCAATCTGTTTTTTCGCTGCGTCGAAAGCGATTTTAGAGAAAGAACCGACATTCAAGGTGGAAGCGCCGTTATTTGCCGTCACTTCACACGTGGTGTCGACAATATTGCCCTGCAGCTGGACGTCAGCCTGAGTTGCAGCCTGAACCTGACCTGCCAGAGCCATCATCAAAGCAACAGGCGCAAGGGCGATAATTTTTTTCATTACTAAATCCTTTATTCAATATAAGTATTACAACAAGAGAAAAGTTATTTCAGCCTGCCGTGGCTGAGGAGGAGATAATACTCAGGGGAGAAAAGATAAAATATCAGAGAGGCTTTATTTTCACGAAGGGCGCAGACTACATGTGTAGGATAAAAAATATATTACAATGGCAGAGTTTATTAATGGCGGGAAGTTTTAGTATACATTTCAATGGCGCTGTTGAACATCCGTATTTGTTGTTCCAACACATTAAGATTTTCTTTAATCACCGGCCCGGTTTCTCCGGCGGCCAGAGCGTCTTCTAATTTTTCGGTAAGTTCATGCAATGCCGTCGCACTCAGCAGTTGCAAAGTGCCGTTAATGCGGTGCAGGTGATGTTGCAGGACGCCCCATTCATGCTGCGCCAGCGCCTGTGATGCGGCAGTTAGATCCTTTTCATTCTCCGTCCGCGACTGTTCCAGCATCTGCATCATCAGTTTTTTGTCGCCGAGACTGTGCGCTTCCAGCGTCGGCATATCGACAAACTCTTCCAGCGCCAGACTCGCGGCGGGCAGGTTCACGCCGCTGAGGGCGGCTTTCAGTTGTTGCAGGTCGATGGGTTTAAACAGGCACATATTCATGCCCGCCGCCAGACAGCGTTCTTTTTCGTCGGTCTGCGCGTTGGCAGTCAGCCCCCAGATCACCATCTGCTGATCGCGTTCCCGCACCCGCCGCGTCAGCGTGATGCCGTCCATATGGGGCATATTCAGATCGGTGATCAGCAGGTCATACTCTTGATTCTGGATGAGACCGAGTGCCTGAAGGCCGTCTTCGGCCTCATCCACATGGTAGCCGAGCATGTCCAGCTGACGGCGCAGCAACAGCCGGTTGGTCGGATTATCTTCGGCAATCAGGATGCGCAATGTGACTGGCAGGGTCGCCTGCTGCTCGGCGATCAGCGGCACGGCGGGCGCATGGTCAGAGGATTGCGTCATCAGCGTGACCATCATGGTGGTGCCCATGTCCGGCTGACTGGCGATGCTCATCTGCCCGGCCATGCGTTCCACCATTTCACGGCAAATCACCAGTCCCAGCCCGGAGCCGATATTGCGCTTGCCGACCTGCGTCTGACTAAAAGGTTTGAACAGTAGCTGCTGCTCACCGGCGCTGATCCCAGGTCCGGAATCCCGCACGCTGAGTGACAAGCATACCCTTTCCTCGCCCAGCGCCTGCGTGTGCGCCATCACCTCGACACCACCTTCCTGCGTAAACTTGACGGCATTACTAAGCAGATTCGCCAGCACCTGTTTGGTGGCCTGCGGATCGAGCCACAGGGTTTTGCCCGCTTCGAGGCGGCAGTCCACCGTCAGCCTGAGGTTTTTCTGCCGCGCCAGCCCGTCGAAATTCGCCACCGTGGTGTGGATCAGCGAGTCCAGATCGACCCATTCCGGTGTCAGGGTAAAATTGCCCGACTCGATTTTTTCCATGTCCAGCACGTCTCCAATCAGGCCGATCAACGTCTGCGCGGTGCTGTAGGCCAGTTCGATGGTGTCTTTGACTTCTTCTGCGCTTTGTTTACGCGTGGTCAGCAGTTCCAGGAATCCCATGATCGAGCTGACCGGCGTGCGGATTTCATGGCTCATGCTGGCGAGAAAACGGCTTTTCGCCTGACTGGCATCGATGGCTTTGTCTTTCTCGACCTGCAACGCTTTCATCAGTTGACGGGATTCGGTGATGTCCTGCCAGCCGCAAATCAGGGTGGCGGGCAACTCATCCGGCATCCGGCATGAGGTGAGCCAGTGCAGGATCAGGCGATCTTCTTCGCCATTATTAAGCACCAACTGATGAGTGATCACCGTATCCGGCGACAGCCCTTTCTGGATTTCCTGCTGAACATCGGGGAACACATCCGCCAGCGGGCTGCGGCGGTCATACAGCGAATAGCGCATGGCCTCGCGGCGTTCCGGCGTGAAGAATTCACCAAAGGCGCTGTTGTGGCTTTCCAGTTCACCGTCCGGCGTGATGACATACACCGGCACCGGAATGGCGTTGGACAAGGTCTGACGCAGGATCAGCTGATAACTCAGCGCCGCCTGCGACGCCTTGCCTCGGCTGATCGCCCGCAGAAGGTAGACACCCCACAGCAGGCTGCTGATGACCAGCAATGCGGCCAGTCCTGCCACCAGATAAAATGGCCGGTTATACAGATTCCAGGTGCCGATTTTCACATCCGGCGCTTTCACCCATTTCCCGGCCAGATTGAGGATCTCTTTCGGCGGAATATCATCCAGCGCCTTGTTCAGAATACTTTGTAATTCCAGCGCGTCTCGCGGGATAGCAAAGGCAATTTGTGCCGACGGCTCATCCGGAATGCGGGTATAGGTCATCATCTCAGGATAATAGTGATCGATGATAAACCGCGACGCGAGCTGGGTAGACACCACAGCGTCCACATCGCCGAGCATCAGTTTGCTCAGCGCCGTACTGGTATTTTCGGCAATCACCCAGGTCACGCCTGGATATTTCTTCTTCAGCTTTTCACTCAGCGGATGATACGCCGGTATTGCCACTTTCGACCCAGGCGACAGACTATCCTCCTGCCCGCTTGTGGCGCGGGTCACCAGCACAAACGGCGTGGCAATAAACGGATGGGTAAATAACATCTGCTCTTCGCGTTCGGTACTGTGAGTGGCCGTGGGCAGAATATCCCAGCCGCCTTTACGCATGATATTCACCATGTCGCTGTTGGAATTGGCGATCACCGGTTCGAAGGACAAACCGGTCTGCAACTGGATCAGGTTGAGAATATCGCCGAGGAGGCCGCGGATTTCCTGATTGTCGTCAATCATGCTGAACGGGGCATAATACGGGTTAATCAGCACATGCAGCACCGGATGGCGGGAGACCCAACGTTCTTCCTGCGGCGTGAGTTTCATCGCCTTATTTAAAAAGGAAATATTGCCGTTATCCACCCAGGACTGCGCCACCTGTTTGTGTGTCTGCTCGCTCAGGGAACTGATGAAGGCATCGAGAATGCCTCGTAACTGCGGCTGGCTGGCGAGCACAATAAACGCGTTGCCGGTCTGAGGTTCACGCCAGAATTTCACCATGTCCAGCGCCTGATAAAAATCGCGCACCAGAATAAAACTGGAGGTGAGATTGTTACCGAAAAAGTAGTCGTTTTCTTTATTGGCAACCGACGCCAGCGCCAGATAGTTATCCGCATAGGCGGTGATCTGCGCCTGCGGAAACACCGTTTTGATAAAGGCGTCGGAAGGATAGCCTTGTTTAATTGCCACTTTCACCGCGTCATGCTCATCCGACAAAGGTTTCATCACGTCGGCCTGACGGGTCACCAGCGTCGGAAAAGCGCGGACCAGCGGCAGCGAGGCGGCGAACGGTGCCGCCAGCGGTTCTCCCCCCGACGGGGAGGTCAGGATCAGATCAAGGTTGCCGCCCTGCAGGGCAGTCAGGGCCTGTCCCTGATCCGCATAGTGTTTGATCACTACGCGGACTTGCAGTGAATTTTCCAGCAGCAACAAATAATCGGCGTTCATCCCCCGGTAGCGACCGGTGGAGGTATTCATGTTCAGCGGCGGGGTTTCCGTGCCATACACGCCGACAGTCAGTGTCCGTTTGGCCGCCAGCCACAGCAGATCAAGGTGGCTTAACGGCAGCGCAGGGGTAAAGACCTGATAATCGCTTGCAAGGGTGAGAGTTACCGGTTCAGGCGTTGCCGCGCGCAGCGGGCAGACGACTGCCAGCAAAAGAAACATCATGGCCATCACCCGGCGGATCATGGCATTACCCGATTTTATTGCGTTGGGCAAAAGAGAAGAGATCCATTAACGACCTGCAGTTCAGTTTTTCCATTAAGCGGCTTTTGTAGGTGCTCACCGTTTTATTGCTGATATTCATCTCCGAGGCAATTTTCATATTATCGGTGCCCGCAAGAATATACCGCATCACTTTGATTTCCTGACTGGACAGCAACTGCAACATCTCCTGCTCCGAGGAAAGGCTACCCATAAAAGCATGTAGTGATAAAGGAAAATAGCTGTAGCCATTCAGGGAGGCATTCACAGCTGCGATAATATTGGTCATTCCCTCTTTTTTACTGATAAAGGCATTCGCCCCCGCATCGGCACTGCGTTTGCCGTAAAACAGATCGTTTTTGGCAGATACCACAATAATAATGCGGCTGAACGCCTGCTTGCGCAGTTTCTCGACCACCTCGATGCCGCTCATCACCGGGATATCTACATCCACGATCACCAGATCCGGGTACAACTGATCCACTAGGTGCAACGCCTGTGCGCCATCACCGGCTTCACCGACCACGGTGACCCCCTCGCTTTCCAGCAGGTTTCTGATCGCCATACGGGCTAGCGGATGATCGTCAACAATGACCGCATTTAATTTATGGGTTTTACTCATGCTCTGGCAGTCTTCTTTTTCAGCAACGGGGCTATTTTCAGTCTACATACTCCGAATGCCCATTTCTATGCACATTAAGAAAAATAGTATCTGAAAATTAATTTCCAGTCCGGACTTCACGTGTAGGATATTTCTTGCAAAAGTTTCCGATGCGTCTGGTGTATTTCAGCGGCAGTGACGTTTATTCTTACTTTTCAATTTCAATGATGGATCACCTCAACACGCGTCGGTATGCGTGGGGTTAACTATTCTCATGAAGAGAACCGAAAAACAATTAATATTTCTGGCTTTATTTTTTATATTTAACTTGCTGTGTGTTCCCTGTTTTTATTTTAATTCGCCCCCTCCGCCAGAAATCCACCGTATTTATATTGCCAGAAATCCCCTCCCGGTTTCCGCCCCCTTGAATAAGCCGGAGGAGCCGGTTATGACGGTGAAGCGGGTCGAAACGTTCAGCATGGTTAAAGCGCGTTACGCTAGAGATGACCGTAACAACGCCCGTATTCTGAAAGCACAGATGGCCTATCAGGAGGCATTGAATGATTACAACCGCCGGATCCAGTCCGGCGGCGCGTCGGCAGTGTCGCAGGAAGATATTCAACACGCTCTGATCGCCGTGAACAGCAGCAAAGCCGCGCTGGATAAAGCCATTCAAATATACCGGCGCACCTTGCAGGCTGATCAGTGTCAGCTTTAACCTTCGTCTTTCTTTCGGTAATTTTGACGACCACTGACGCATTAAACTGCCCGAGCGTCAGCGCCCGGCCGGGAATAGCACTCAGTCTGGCGGTGAAGTTTGTCGTCACCTCATTCACATTGTTCAGCGCGGCAAAATCATCGTAACGATTGAAGATAATCCCTTGATCCTGATCGTAATACAGCATCATTTTCGCGCCATTTTGCAGGCCAATGTCGTTGTTATCCAGCAACGAACTGGCGGTGGAAAACTCGGCCTGTAGCGAGAAATTATCCTGCCCCCCCTGCTTAATCGCTTTGATAGGGCTATGTTGAACAATTCGGATTTAGATAAAAGCGCCTTTCGTCACTGACTTCCTCAGACAATCCACACACTTTCTGGCATCCCTGCACACGTCATTTTTGTTTAAGGCACGGATCATGGCCATAACCTCCCCAACCTGCGCATCATAATCCCGCAACGTAAGATGCCCACCAATAGCTGTTTGACACGGTACATTGCCGTTTTAGCCACCAAACGTCGGTTGTAAGCCGTGTGCCATTTTCAGTATGCATTGCTTTCGTGAGCCGTTGCCGGGCACCGCCTGATTTCTGACGGCATACTCCACCTGCATTAGCCGGCGTGCGTTCGCGGCGAGATAAGCGCCTTAATTTTTTTGCGCAGCAACTCGTTGTGGCACCGTTTTGTGTCATAAGCACTGTCGGCACAGGCAGCCCTGATTTTCCTGTGCGTCTGACGGACAAGCCCCCGAATGCCTTTGCATCAGTCACGTTGTTTAGGGACAGGTCAGCGCAGATAATCTCATGCGTATCAGCGTCTACCGTCAGGTGCAGTTTCCAGTAGACACGGCGCATTTCCTGGTCGTGTATTTTCACCTTCCGCTCACCCTCATCGAAGACTTTAATCCGGTTGGATCGATAATCAAACGGGCAATTTCACCGCGTGTCGGGTTTTTGAATGGGATGCTGACGGATTTAGCCTGCCTGCTGATGGAGGAATAATCCGGGCAACGGAGCGGGAATGTGATGATCTGATCCTGATTATGACCAAAAGTTCGATTTATTCAACAAAGCTCATAACCGTGTCAGAACGATTGAGGGACGATGCCAATAACAATTCTTCTAAAGGGCGTTTGATTTTTGAGTTATCCACTTTTAAACAGCTTAGATCCAATAATAAGATCCTATATAGATCATCTAATAGATCAAAAGAGATCCCAGCTCCTCTGTAAGCCACGTTCTACAAGGGTTTAATCGGCATTGCTAACCACTATGAGAAGTAAACCAACCGCTATAATGAGCATATTAACCACTATGAAGGGCAAATTAACTTCGCTGGTGAGGAAGTTAAAACCACTACAGTGAGTAAATCAGCAATCGAGCTGTGGATAGTGTTCTTACAAAATGACTTTGATAAGTCGCTGAAACCTATAAATAATCCTCAAGGTGATTGATTTGGTGAAAATAATGTTCACAGTTTAATCACTGAGTGAGTTCTCGGTTGTGATCACTCCGTGGATCTTTATCTACAAACTTAACGCTCTGTTTTTAAAGTTATCCTATGCTTCGATCCAATAATAAGATCCTTATAGAACCTATAAGACCCAAAGAGATCCCCGCTCCTCTGCAGACCTTGTCCTATCTGGGAAAAACTAAGATCGTTAACCGCTGTAGTCAGTAAAACAACCACTGTGAAAAGCAAACTAACCACTATGACCTGTGGTAAAACCGCTATAGTGAGTGTTAGTATCCACTGTATTGTGTATTACGAGTCTCTTATCCACATTCCTTGTGAGAGCTGATAATGTCTGAAAATGAGCCTAAAAACATAGAGATAGCGAAGGCTTTCTCTGAAACCGATAAGCGAACGGGTGAACTTGTTACTCTGGTTCCTAACAGCAATAACACTGTTCAGCCTGTAGCATTGATGCGGTTGGGCTTATTTGTACCTACTTTGAAGTCTACTGCCCGCGGCCGTAAGGGTCAGATGAACTCAATGGATGTCACTTCTGAGCTGAAGCAGCTTTCGATCGTGAAGTCTGAAGGATATGAGAACATTAAGATCACCGGTGCACGGCTTGATATGGACAACGATTTCAAGACCTGGGTTGGGATCATCCATGCTTTTGCCAAGCACAAGGTCCTGGGAGACTCTGTATACCTGCCTTTCGTTGAGTTCGCTAAATTATGTGGCATTCCCTCAGCACGCTCCTCAGCGAAGCTCAGGGCGCGTCTGGAAGCCTCTCTTGAACGTATCGCAACTAACACGTTGTCTTTTTCGAACAAAGAGGGGGACTATTACGTTACCCACCTTGTTCAGTCAGCAAAATACAGCCCGAAGAAGGACGCCGTAGAGCTGCAGGCAGATCCGAAGATTTTTGAACTTTATCAGTTCGATAAAAAAGTTCTTCTCCAGCTACGTGCCATCAATGAACTCTCCCGCAAAGAGTCTGCTCAGGCTCTCTATACGTTCATCGAAAGTCTTCCGACTGATCCCGCTCCGATTTCCATGTCTCGCCTGCGTGCTCGTCTTAATCTGACATCACGAGCCATCACACAGAACGCAACTGTTCGTAAGGCGATGGAACAGCTTAAGGCTATCGGCTATCTCGATTATACGGAGGTCAAACGTGGTAAAGCTGTGTACTTCTGTATCCACTATAGGCGGCCAAAATTGAGGCCGGCTCAGATCCCTACGGGTATTGGTGACGATGTCTATGACGTCCTGGACGATGAAAATATCATTGATGTCCCCGCTGAGAAGGATAGCGAATCGGCAGCGCCGCGTGAGATGGTTATGCTAACCAAAGAAGAGCTTGAGTTGCTTGAACAACTTCGCCAGGCGAAGAAATAGTTTCATTGCCCTGTTATTCCCTGAAGCCGAAAGTCTGCTGAAAGTAGATAGCAGGCTTTTTCCTTAACCACTGTGGCAAGCAAGCCAACCACTGTAGTGAGCAGACTATCCACTGCAAACAGCATGCCGGGCATTATAAAATTCATCTAACCACTGTCGTCAGTAATCTCTACTCACTGTAGTGGTTATTTACTTATTTCGACATTACCCCCCTAGTAGTCACTAACCCGCAATCCTATATATCCTCTGAGTCAGTGGTCACTAACTTATTACGATCTGTCGCTATTTGCACTCTATAGTGGTTAATGCTCATCATAGTGGTCGTTACTGACTACAGTGGTTTTCTACTCCCTCTAGTGGATATCACTCGCTGTAGTGGTTGGTACTTACCATAGTGGATATATGCCCACTCAAAGAGAATGTTCTCTATAGTGGATGTGTAAAATGCCTAACTGTAGGTAAGCGATTGTTGTAGGGGGGATTTGAGACACTGTCACTTCTGCTGTGATACTCCTGAAACACTCCTTATGAGATCTCTTAGGCACTGTGCGCTGGCACTTATCCTCAAAACGGTTTGATCCACTATTTTGGGCGCTTAGCAGTGCCGCTATTTGAAATCCTCTCAGCATGTGTACTGTCTATACTTAGAATTCTAACTGAGGGCTCTTTATGTGTGGACGATTTACCCAGTACGAACCGCGTTCTCACTATATCGATGTGCTTTCCCCTGACAGAGAATTCGCAGGCGGCATCGATGACATCCCTATTGGCCGTTATAACGTCGGTCCCGGGCCGCGCGTGCTCATAATCAATCAACGCGATGATAAAATCTTTCTCGATCCTGTTAGATGGGGGTATCAGCCCGCCTGGGCAAAAGAATCAAAGCGACCACCGATGATTAACGCGCGTGTAGAGACAGTGGCAACGAGCAGGATGTTCAGACCACTGTTCGAACATGGACGCGCGTTAGTGATGGCCGATGGCTGGTATGAATGGAAAAAAGATCCGGCTGATCCGAAAATTAAGCAGCCCTACTTCATCTATCATAAATCACATTCTCCCTTATTTTTCGCTGCGATAAGTCGTTTTCACCCTGATGCCTTAGAGGTCCCGGATGATGACGGTTTTGTTATCGTCACAGCTGCCAGCGACGAAGGGCTACTGGATATCCATGACCGCCGGCCACTGGTATTAGAGCCTTCAGATGCACTTGAATGGTTAGACTGCGATACTTCCCCGCAGCGCGCTCTTGAGATAGCGCAGATGCAGTCGGAACCCCTGTTTGAATTTCAATGGCATCCGGTGAATAAAAAAGTTGGTAGCATAAGAAATAATGGTTCCGAGCTAATCGAGCCTGTTGGGGATCTAATAATTTAAAGTTTGACGCGCAAAAGTTCACTAAAGCGTGTTGTATATGCTGGAGAGAGCATCTGACGCTTCATTTCCCAGGATTTTTGCACGCCTTGGCCAGCGAACCACACCCGCCCTTTCCCGCTATGATTGATTCCATCGAGAACCGCCATGAGTTGCTCGCTATTTGAGCGTGGCTGGTACTCATCGAAAAGACCCAACTGGGCGACACCCTGACTGTAAAAATCCCCCAGCATCACGCCGCATTTCTGAAAGCGATGGCCATCTTGCCAGATTGCATCCAGACATTTAGTTGCCGCAGCCACGATATCCCTGCTGTCCTGAGTAGGTATCTGAAGCTTGGTTCCCGCCGTTTTACCGTAATAGACTTCATTCACAGCAAAAGGACTTGTTTTGATGAATGCAGAGATATGCCGGCAGTATTGATGCTCACCCCGGAGTTTCTCTGCAGCACGCACGGCATGACTACATATCGCTTCGCGCATCAGATCATATTCTGATACGCGATCACCGAATGACCTTGAGCAAACGATTTGTTGTTTGGTCGGTGCGAACTCTTCCAGTTCTAAACACGGTTCTCCACGGAGCTCCCTTACCGTACGTTCAAGCACAATGTTGAAGTGCTTGCGGATCAGAGAAGTTGGGGTATCTGCAAGCTGCAGGGCAGTTTTAATCCCCATATCATTTAACTTTTTTGAAATTCTGCGTCCGACACCCCAGACTTCCCCAACTTCAACGAGTGCCATCAGTTTTCGTTGACGTGCCGTTAGCGAAAGGTCAACAACGCCACCCGTCTTTGTCCATTTTTTTGCGCTGTAATTGGCTAATTTTGCTAAAGTTTTGGTGGGTGCAATGCCTACACCTACAGTGAGTCCGGTCCACTGGAGAACTTTGGCTCGCACTTCCCTTCCGAACTCCTCCAGAACCTTGCAATTACTGAGTCCCTGCAAATTCATGAATGCCTCATCAATGCTGTATATTTCTACAGCCGGAGACATCTCCTCTAACACCGTCATTACCCGTGTGCTCATATCTGCATAGAGCGCGTAGTTACTGCTGAATGTCACGATCTTATGCTGCTCGAAAAGCGCCCGCATCTTGAAGAACGGATCGCCCATCTTAATACCGAGTTTTTTTGCTTCGGCGCTGCGGGCAATTACGCAACCATCGTTGTTGCTTAAAACAACGACAGGTCTTCCCTTCAGGTCAGGCCTGAAAACAGTTTCACAGCTCGCATAAAAACTGTTTACATCAGCCAGGGCGAACATTACTGAAATCCGTTGATGCTGAAAGTCACCACGCCAAACACTTCCAGCTCATCTCCGCCCTCATGCAACACGATGGGAGGGAAGTCCGGATTCATTGGCACCAGCTGAACAACCGGGTGTAAGCAGAGGCGCTTAACAGTGTATTCACCTGCAAGCGAAGCAATGATGATATCGCCATGCTTTGCCTGCAGACTCCTGTCCACAACAAGCATCGAACCTTCGTAAATGCCCGCATCAACCATACTCATCCCTGTGGCCATCACAAAGTAAGTGGCGGCCGGATGATTTATACAGAGCTCGTTTAAGTCAATGCCCTTCTCAATATAATCCTGAGCCGGCGAGGGAAATCCAGCCTGAACTTTATCTTGAAAGAAAGGGGTCAGCAGCTTCAAAGGCTCAGGTGTTGGGTAAAAGACATTCATGATTGATACTCACTAAATACTGTTTATGTATACAGTATAATCATGGGTTCTTTAGCTTGTGAAGGGCTTATGCTTAGAAAAGTCTTAGGCTCCTGATCAGCAAGGAAACAAAAATTTTGCCCCCTACTCCTCCAATTCTCAACGTTTCTTCTGTCTTACTTTAAATATGTTTGGAATATGACGGAGCTTTTTTTTACCGATGGAGTCATGGGGGATTAAATGGAAGCGGTATTTCATAAGCATGCATACGGAGGGTTCTTGTTGATGAAATGTAGAGCTTGATGCTGGGAAGTACTCTCTGCCGGTAATGTTCTGGTTAGAATCTCGCGGTTCGACTTATTTTTCTGTAAGCCCACAGTATTCGGTCAGGGCTAAAGTCGGCAATTGGTTTATAGTTAAATGCATGTTTATAAAGTCTAAATTTATCTCGGTTGCGAAGTTACGCCGTAACTATTGCTTATTGAAGAAGCAAACTATATGAATAAGTATTACTTCATACATAATAATTACTTGATAATACTTCACATATATATTTTATGAGTTATCATTTAGGAAATGCTACTTTCGATATCACAGGTGACAAATGATCACGATTATTGGATGCAATAAAGGCGGTGCTGCCAAAACAACAACGGCCATCAATCTGGCAGTTGGTCTGGCTCTTCGTGGAGAGGACGTTTGTCTTGTCGATGCTGATGTTCAGCGTTCCGCTTCCAGATGGTATGCAGAGCGCGAAGCCTCAGGTATCACTCCATCCATTACCCTGATTGAAAAACGAGACAACATTTCCCAAACGCTGAGAAGCCTGGATGAAAAGTTTGCTCATGTCATCGTGGACGTCGCGGGACGCAACAGCCGGGAGTTGATCACGGGGGGTACCGTTGCCCATCAGATTATCGCGCCCCACCAGTGTTCACAGTTAGACCTGGATACTATGGTTGAACTGCAGCAGCAGCTTGAAAGTATGCGCGATTTGAATCCTGAGCTTAAGGCCTACTGCTATCAAAGTATGGCGACGACTAACCCGCTGTTGCAGGGTAACGAACGACATGAGTTTCTGGAGTATGTGCGTGAGTTTGAAGGGCTCATTCCTTTGACCGCCACAGCATGTTACCGAAAGGTTTACCGTGATGTTATGTCAGAAGGTAAATCAGTACTCGAGACATCTAACGAAAAAGCCAAGGCAGAAGTTCTGGCATTGCTGAATGAGGTATTTTAATGGCCTTAAAGAAACCCCCATTTTCAAATCGCCGAGTCGTAACAGAAGCTGAAGCTGACGCTCTGGCTAACAGACTGGCCGACCGCCCTTATGGTGACGAAAAAGTTGTTGCTGAACCTGCGCAGGAAATTCTGACAAGGACAACTATCTCTTTACCTCAGAACACGCTGCGAGTGATTGAAGATCTTGCCCTGCATAATAAGCGTAATGGTATTAGCCCGAAAAGCGTAAGTGCAATCATTCGTGATGCCCTGGATACTTACCTTAAAAAGGTTTGATACCAAGCGGCATTGGTAACCAAGCGGCTACCAATGCCGTTTTTACCAATCTCATACATTTCCTTAGCCACCGTGTTCCTTATTGCCTTCTCTCCTTTCCAACGTTTCCCATTGAGCCCAACGTTTCAAGAACACTCACAATCCAAGGTATCGGAATCATTTCTGAGTGGGTTTAATCATTATTAGATAATAAGTATTAAGTAGTAAATCACACTTAACACTGCCCTCCTATGGCTTAGATTATTTGTGAAATACCAAGTATTAAATGTGATTTTTGTGGGTTTTAAGATCAGGCATAACAAACTATATTACTGAATAAATGATGTTTCATACTTCATACTTCATACTTCATAAGTGACACATCCTACCGATTACTGCACTTCTCCGAAAAACGTTGAGGGCATGCCCATCTTTGTATGATTTACTCAGAGCGTATGTCACAACACATAAGTGTGAAATATTAGTTGTTACTTAATCAATTTTTTATTGTTTATACGCTATCCATAATGCATACCTATGCAATATGAATTATTACATCATACTTCCTAACTCCTAACTCCTAACTCCTAACTCCTAACTCCTAACTCCTAACTCCTAACTCCTAACTCCTAACTCCTAACTCCTAACTCCTCAGTGACATTTGCCATTAGCTTGAAAGGATACTTATCCATAGAGAACAGCATGGGAGACATTGGGAGGTCGAGTGTCTATGCAAGCATGCTGATAGAGAGGTATTAAAAGTTCAAAAAGTGTTATTTATGAATTCACAATTCATAATTCATTCATGTGATTAACGCGTGGTGTCGGGTTGATTCTATGACGGGGGACTTGGGCGTGTGTGTTTGCGTGAGGTCGAGCTTATGATGAGGGTAAACGTGTTAATGAATGATAATACTTACTACTTCATAATTATTATTTATGATCAAAACTATAGCTTTCTGTATCACGTCGCACTTCATAATTGATAATTCACACTTCATATTTAGCATTTAACATTTTTTAAAGGAGTCAGTTTGGATATCGAACATTATTGTACCTTAAGGTTGTTTTTTTGACCTTTCTACTTTAGCCGGCCTCAGCCGACGAAACTTACTGGAAGCCGGTATCCGATTGCTTTTCCAGATATAATCACCTGTCAGATTGATGTGCTCCCAGCCTAACGGCGACAAATGCGATAGCAGTTGCTTGTTGATCTTCACCCCTTTACGCTTCAGGGCATCGGCAGCTCTTTCCATATAGACGGTATTCCACAGGGATATGGCAGCTGTCAGGAGCGTCAGTCCACTGGCGCGATAGCTCTGATTTTCCGGTTTACGGTCCCTGATTTCACCCAGGCGGTGCAGGAATACCGCACGCGCCAGCGCGTTACGGGCTTCTCCTTTGTTCAGTCCCGCCTGTACCCGCCGACTAAGTCCCGGAACGCGGAACCAGTCGAGCATAAACAGAGTTCTTTCAATACGGCCAATTTCCCTCAATGCTTTTTTGCTTGGGGTAGTTGGCAAGCTTTTTTAGCATCAAGCATGCCGTCACGGTTCCCTGCTTTATCGAGGTGGCCAGACGCAGCACTTCACGCCAGTGAATTTCAATCTCTTACAGGTTCAGGCTGGTCGTTGATATCAGTGACTGAAGCGCCGGGTATTGGTCTGTTTTCCCTTTGATAAACAGCTTCTTGTCGTGGAGATCTCTGATTCGCGGACAGAACGCAAATCCCAGCAGATGCATCAGGGCAAAGACATGATCAGCAGCGGTATCAGTGTAATGCTCCCTGATTTACAGGTCGCTTTCGTGGTACAGCAAGCTATCGAGAACATGGGTTGAATCCCTGACCCGGCAGATTATGCAGGTGTAAAACGGGCTGTATTGATCCGAAAAATGGGTATAAAACTGACGTCCAGGCTCCTGCCCATATTTCGGGTTAACCTGCCCTGCGTAGCGGCCTGAGCTGCCTGTTCTGAAATTTTGTCCGTCTGATGATGACGTTGCCCCGTCTCCCCAAAATGCCGCCAGTGAATAGACCCGGGTTTCGTTGACGACTAAGCGTACCGAACTTGGTAGAACTGAGCTTGATGCTGGATATCAGATCCGTTTCGATGCGGAGTTAAAAGCTCTTGGTGGGCGGCGTTTGCCCGTCGTTCCACAGAGCAAAGCTCAAGGAAAAGGAGTTATAACGTTTGGGCTCACCCTTGTCGGAGCTCGAACTGGCTACACTCCGGATGTAATACTCAGTGAAGGCGAAACCCGAATCGTTGCATTGGCGGCATTCTTGGCCGATACAACTGGTTCGAATCAGTTAGCCCCTTCATCTTTGATGACCCGATTTCATCTTTAGATCAGGACTTCGAAGAGCGCGTTGTAGCTAGGCTTGTCGAGTTGGCGAAGACCCGACAGATCATAATTTTTACTCACCGACTTTCACTTGTTTCAATCATAGATGCCGTAATTAAAAAGCATGGTGAGAATCCTGCTAATGAGAGAATTATCCACACCGTACAGTCACTTCGACGATTGGATAAAACTTCGGGAATCCTGGCACAACACAACCTGCGAGACTGCAAGCCTGACAAGGCACTTTGAATAGACCCTAGTTTCCTAGACTGTTCCGTGCCTCATGAACCAGGCACTTTCATAAACTGCAGGGGCTTGATCCTCACAGGCACTGTGGCGGCGTTTAGCATTATAAAACATCTCGACATAATCGAAGATATCCGCCTTCGCTTCTTCCCTATTTTTATAGATCCGTTTCTTTATGCGTTCCCGTTTTAGCAACTGGAAAAAGCTTTCTGCCACTGCGTTGTCATGGCAATTACCCCGACGACTCATGCTGCTTTTTAAATTGTGAGCTGTCATAAAATGCTGACATCTTTCGCTCGTATATTGAGAGCCCTGATCTGAATGGATTAATACTTCTGCCGTTGGTTTACGTCGCCATACCGCCATCAATAATGCATCCATTACTAACTCAGCGGTCATTCGTGCGCCCATGCTCCAGCCGATAACCCGGCGTGAGAAGAGATCAAGAACAACAGCCAGATACAGCCAACCCTCATGCGTCCTTATATAAGTCATGTCACTCACCCAATGCGTATTTGGGGTTGGGACAACGAACTGGCGTTCAAGGTAATTTGGACTGGCAAAAGAAGGCTTTCCGCCACCGTAATAGAGTCGTTTTCGGTATCCAGTCTGAGATGCTAGTTCAGCGAGCCTCATCAGGCGCGCGATCCTGTTACGTCCGACGCATTCACCCAGATCTTTCATATCGAGCCAGATTTTTCGATAGCCGTAAACCGTACCGCTTTCAAGCCACAGTTGTTTAATCAAGCCTGTTTGCCGTTCATCTTGCCGGGTACGCAAAGATTTAGGCCGCTTTAGCCACTGGTAATAACCGCTGTGATGGAGGCCAAGAACCAGGCATAACCTGCGTACAGCATAAAAGGACGACATTTTTTTAATGAAGGCGTACTTCAGCCTGACGTTCTTGCAAAGTACGCGGCGGCCTTTTTTAAGATATCCCGCTCTTCAGTTACTCGCTTAAGTTCTTGCCTGAGGCGCTTTACTTCATGCTGAAGTGCATCGTCCTGCTTACGCTGCGGCTCGGGCTTCTGGTAGCGCTTAACCCAGGCGTAAAGACTATTAGTGGATACACCAAGTCGAGAGGAGACCTCAGATACAGGGTACCCCTGCTCAGTGATCTGTTTTACGGCTTCAATTTTGAATTCTTCAGTGAACGTTTTGACTGACATAAACACTCCTTCATTAGGCCTCCATTATGAGGCAAAAAAGTGTCTACGAAACCCGGGTCTATTCAAACTGAGTTTTATCCACTTGATTAACCATTATTATAACTCTAAAAAACCATCAATTTAATATCAAAATGAAAGTGTTTTCATGTTAAAAGAGATGAAGTTGAATCATGCTCTAATCTTTTTTCCCACCTATCATTGCGCCTTCATTTAGTACATGTCTGATACCGATGTTGATCAGCGCCGCGCGAGAAAGGCCCAGGTCTTCTGCTTTTTGGTCTAACTGCTCAAGGATGTCTGGGGCAATAGTTAACGTGATTTGTTGTTTTTTTCCTTTTATGACCCCTTTCTTTTTCGCTGACTGGCCATCTGGAGCACCTTCGATGAAAGCATCCAGTTTTGCGTTAGCTTCATCTGTTTTTCTTGGAGGCTTGGTAATTGCCATTTCATATCACCTTAATATTAATATGATGTTTTATTGATTGTTAAATAGAATGTTTATGAGGGTAGTTAGTTCCAGATTCGCTTTAGCATCTTGTGGCTTATATTCAAAGACGCACTGGCCAGAACCCGCAGCATTGGAAAATGCTTTACGACCGACGATATGGTCAGGGATAAACTCAAGTTCCGGGTAATCGGTAAAGATAGCCGCGGCTTCTCTGTTATCTATTGAGTTACGATTTGCATCGGCAACGTTAATGACTGAGTAAGCTTTCAACCCGTCACGCACACTACGTGCTTCTGTAATAAGGTCTGAGATGTCCTGCAAAGCCCATACATCAAAACTGCCTGGGCGGTAAGGAACCAACAGAACATCCGTTAAAACGAGTGCTGCACGCAATGCGGTTGAGTCCCTGCCGCCGGCATCAATGATGACATCATCATATTTTGCTTTTTGCTGCATCAGCTGCGAGCGCAGGATTGGACCATCTGCGTAAGCTGAGCATGCGATACCCGGTTGGATTTCATTTTGTGCTCTTATGCTGATTGCAGTCTGTGCGGTCTCCTGACGGTCAGCATCGATAAGTAAAACGTCCCGGCCTTGCATGGCCCTGGCGGCTGCTATATTTACAGCAAGTGTTGTCTTACCCACTCCGCCTTTAGTATTCCCTACTGTAAGAATCATGTTTTTTTACCCTCATTTTAATATTAAAATGCTGTGCTTGTGATGTGCATATAGTAGCAAGGAATCATAACTGCTTACCAGCATTTTAGCCATTCACCTTATGTGAAATGATGGTTTTTTAATATTAAAATGATTGTTATATGATTTTGTGTTGCTTGTGTTGTGATAGGAATATAAGTGTGCAGAAAACCTCTTTGCCTGAATCCCCGCGAAGGTTAAACGCTTTGGGTCAAAGAGGCTTGGGTGCTGTAACCTTATATTGCGGAGCGGGGGAATCTCATTCCTCCGGAGGGTGCTATTGTGTCGTTGGGTAATGTGTCAATGTGAGCTCTTCTTCGTCAGCCCTAAAAATGTGCCTGGTCTGTGTTTTGCTGTATGTGAGTATCGCAGCTAACAGGTTAGGGCGGGTCAACCCCCTCCCCGAAAGTAATTAGGAAGTATCAAATATAAACAATGAATCATCGGGACTGGGGAAGTGAAAAAGGCAGTATGCTGAAGAATATGATAAACACTATGCTAAGTTTTTTTAGCATCATAATGATTGTTTTTTCATATTAAAGTGATTTTTTTTAATTGTTCCTTGAGTTGTTTAGCGTATCGATACTAAGGGTAAGTCCGACCATCGGGTCGTATAGGCAGGGGAGAGCATGTCGCGTTTCATTCTCCAGCCTTTGTCTATTCCCTGGCCTGAAAACCACACTTTGCCCATGCCGGTCGTAATAATCCTGTCGATGGCGTGCATCAGCGCGTCGCTGTTCGGGCGCGGCGGCGATTTGTCAAACATGTCTATCTGTCCGGGCTTGTCACAGAAGTTGTTCAGCACGATCCCCGCCTTCTGATACCGGTAGCCGTCACGCCAGATATGGTCGAGCGCTTTCATCGCCGCTGCCACAATATCGCGCGTGTCCTGCGTGGCCAGCATCAGCGTCTGGTTGGCGTTGTTCCCGTATTGGGGTTCATTGGCGTAGGGGCTGGTTCGCAAAAAACGCTGACGTGCTTACAGTACTGTCTTTCCTGGCGAAGCTTCTCAGCGGCGCGCTCGGCGTACTGGCAAACGGCCTGTCTCATGTCCTGCAGCTGCGTGATGCGCTCGCCAAAGCTTCGGCTGCAGATGATTTGTAGTTTGGCGGGCAGGGCATCGATGGATACGCAGGAGACGCCGTTGAGTTCGCGCACGGTGCGCTCCACCACAACCCCGAACGTCTTCTTCATCAGGTTCAGGTTGGCGTCCGCCAGCTGCAGCACTGTCTTAATCCCCATCCCGGTCAGCTTCTCAGATAATTTTCGCCCAATGCCCCACGTCTCATTCACCGGCAGCAGTGCCATAAGCTTACGCTGGCGGTCGCGATTGCTCAGATCAACGACGCCGCCGGTGGCCGGCCAGGTTTTCGCCGCGTGGTTGGCCAGCTTTGCCAGCGTAAGCGTCTGCGCAATACCGATTCCGCAGGTCAGCCCAGTGCGCTGCCGTACTGTTGCCCGGACGCGCAGGCCAAAGGCCAGAAATGACTCGCACGCATCGATGCCGGTGACCTTCAGAAACGCCTCGTCGATTGAGTAAATCGTCAGCTCCGGAGCCATTTTCTACAGCGTGGACATGATGCGGGCTGACATGTCGCCGTACAGCGCGTAGTTCGAACTGAAACAAGTTACCTGGTGACGTCTGATGATGTCCTTCGCCTGAAAGTAGGGGGCAAAGCGTTTAATGCCGAGTTTTTTGGCTTCTTTGTTGAGGGCCACAATCGCGCCGTCATTGTTGCTGAGCACGATCACCGGCTTACCCTTCAGGTCTGGCCGGAAGAGTTGTTCGACACTGGCGTACATCGAGTTGACGTCACAGAGCAGATACATAGCGTGTTACCTGAAGGTGTGGATGGCGTGGATGACTACGCCGAAGATGTCCAGGTCGTCCGGATTAACAAATATTGGCGAGTAGGCCGGGTTCATGGGTTGCAGGCACAGCACCGGATGCGTGCAGAGCCGTTTCACGGTGAACTCACCGTCGACGGCGGCAATGACGATGTCGCCGTGGGAGGCCTTTTCTGCCTTATCCACGATCAGCAGGTCGCCCGACATTATCCCGGACTCGACCATCGAATCACCCTCGGCTTTTACGAAGAAGGTGGCGGAGGGATGGCTGATGCAGAACTCGTTTAAATCCAGCGTCTTTTCAACGTAGTCCGTGGCCGGACTGGGAAAACCGGCCTGGCAGGTGTCGGCAAACAGCGGGAGCTGCTGCCGTGAGCCGGTCAGGGGGGAAATGATTTCTGCTTTCATAGCGGCCTTGATTTTGCTGTGTGGATATACAGTATTATGGTGGGGCTTTTTGGACGTTGGCAAGAAAACTCTTAGAGGTTTTGGTCAGATGCCTGTTTTGTCGGCGGAAATACTTTGACTGAAAGTTGTCCACAGAAACGGTGGACAAGTCTGTGGGTAGAGAGGATAGGGGGCCGGGCGTCCCCTGACGGGCGGGCTGTTGTAAATAGAGCCAGCGCGCTGTCTCTCCCCTGCGGGCTATGCCCGCGGGCTTCCATCCCTGACGAAAAACCACGCTTACAGCGGCCAACGGCCGCGCCGCTTCACTGGCCTGCGATAAATCCAAAGCCGCAGGCCGCTGTGGGGCAACCACGATTCGCTGCCGCTCGTCGTCGTTGCGGTGGTATCCGCTACATCTGCATCGGGTGCCGTCTCTCCAGTTAAGCCCCTTACGCCTGGGCTGAAGAGAACACAGCCGTTGTCGCCCGTCCAGGGTAAATAAACGCCCCCAAAACTTTTCCTCGTGCCTCCGAAAACTTTCGTGTTCGCCCCGGACGTTCGCCCCCGTCGGTGTTTTTTACGCCCTTGCGGCGAAGGAACTCAACTGGAGATGTGGTAACACCCGGGCCGAAATACAGCCGAATACCACAAAACGTCAACATCGCGACAAAGCGAATCTAACCGAAGATATGGGCTAAAAGCCCTGAACGATAAGGAGAGTCATCATGGCAGAACGTGGAATTAACAAAGTCATTTTAGTCGGCAATCTGGGACAGGCACCGGAAATCCGTTACATGCCAAACGGCGGCGCGGTCGCCAGTCTGACGCTGGCCACCTCTGAAAACTGGCGTGACAAAGTCACCGGCGAGCAGCGTGAAAAAACTGAGTGGCACCGTGTGGTGGTGTTCGGAAAGCTGGCTGAAATCGCCGGTGAGTACCTGACCAAGGGCGCAAAAGTCTACATCGAAGGCCAGCTGCAGACCCGCAAATGGCAGGACGGGCAGGGCATTGACCGTTACACCACCGAAATTGTGGTGAAGGCTAACGGCACCATGCAGATGCTGGGCAGCGCCGCAGGGCAGGGCAACCGCCAGTCGGGCGGCACTTCTCCACAATCTCAGGCACCGCAAAACGTCCCGTCCCATTCCGGCGAAGCACCGGCACCGGCTGAGGGTAAACCGGCAAAGGCCAGCCGCGCCGCGAAGGGCAAAAAAGCCAGCAAAACGGCTGCAGCGCAGCCCCCACAGCAGGCGGCACAGCCGCTGCAGCCACAGGACGGCGACCTGCTGGAAGACTGGGACTATATTCCGTTCTGATTTTTCCTGACCTGCGTCAGCGGGGCATCACATGGAGTACTGCGCGATGGAAAACAACAAACCGGTTCTGCTGCCGTCCGGCACCTTTACCCGCCAGCAGGCTGAAGCCGTGGCGGCTGCCTACGAGAACATTGCGATTGAGGACGATCGGGGGACGCATTTTCGCCTTGTCCTGCGCGTGTTCGGACAAATGGTGTGGCGGGCGTGGAATTTCCAGCCTGAAGCAGGGGCAGAGTTTAATAAATACATCGTCAGCGACGGTGTGAGAAAGCAGTAAAACAGCAGGCAAGCATTAAGACGAGGTGCCGGACGGGGAAACGTCCGGCAGACAAAATCACTACCAAGCAAAGGATCATAATTATGTCAGTTACCGAGTCTAAAGCAGTATCTAAAGCGAGTAAATCCACCAAACGACCTAAAAATACCGTCGTTACGGAGGCCGTCGAACAGGCGCTGGCGAATACGCCGGTCGAGATGGTGCCGTTCAGCCAGCTGTCTCTGTCTCCGCTGAATGTGCGTAAAGCAGAGCCGGATGCGGCAAAATTGCAGGAACTGGCCGGCAGCATCAGAGCCGTGGGTGTTTTGCATAACCTTATCGTTCACCGCCTGCCTGATGGCCAGCTGGGTGCCGCCGCCGGTGGCCGCCGTTTCCGTGCGCTGAGTATCCTGCTGAACGAGGGGGCGATCACACCGGGTTACGCCGTGCCGGTGAAAACCGTCAGCGATGACGTGGCTGAGGTGGTTTCGGCCATCGAGAACTTCCAGCACGAAAGCATGCATCCGGCTGACCAGATTGCGGCATTCAGGGAGCTGAGCAACGAGGGCAGAACGGCGGCAGAAATCGGTGGCCTGATGGGGTACAGCACCCAACACGTACAGAAATTCCTGCGCCTTGCGGGGATGGCTCCGGCGCTGCTTGCTGAACTGGCTGAAGACAAGATTAACGTTGACCAGCTGCAGGCACTGTCTGCCTCTGAAGACCACGAACGCCAGCTGGACGTCTGGAAAAATGCCTATGGTTATTATCGCAATCCGAAAGAGTTGCGTGAGGCGGTGCTCAGAGGCGAAGTCTCTGCGGAAGGTCACCGTTTGCTGGATTTTGTCGGTCGGGAGGTTTACGAACAGGCTGGGGGCGGGTTCCGCTTTGACTTGTTCACGGACGAAGGATTTATCAGCGATACCGTTCTTCTCGACACTTTAACCCGCCAGAAACTCACTGCGGTCGCAGACGGTATCGCACAGGCCGAGGGCTGGAAATGGTCAGAGGGGCGCACTGAGGGCATCAGCACTTACGGCGACGACGCGCAAAAATACCTGTTACTCAACCTGCCCCACGGTGAACTGACCCCCGAGGAAAGTGCGCGGTTTGATGTGCTGGATAAGCAGCCGGAGACGTTATCGTAGCAGGATGATAGTGATGACGCTGACCACGACGCGCTGGAACAGGCCGCTGACGCCTGTCAGGCCGAAATGTCTGCCATCGAACAAAACGCTGAGGACCGCGCATGGACTGACGAGGTGCGTGCTAACGGCGGGGCGGTCGTCTTCCTGAGAGGGAACGTTATCAGCGTGCGCCGTGGCGTGATGCTGCGAAGCGATATCCCTGAAGTCGAGAAAAAAGCCGGTGTGAACCACACCATTGCCAGCATTCGCACTGAAGACAGCACACCGGAAGTGCCGCAGGCGAAACAGTTGTCGGCTGTACTGGCAAAAAGCCTCTCCAGTGAAAGAACGCTGGCAGTACAGGCTGCACTGGCAGAACAACCGCAGATGGCACTCGTGATTTTTGTCCATGACTGCCTCAAGTCTACCTTCGATCACCGATCTTATACCCTCTCGACCCTCAAGGTGACCCTGCATGCCAAAACCGGACTGATGCTCGACAATGCGCCGACATCTGCCGACGGTCTGGCCATGCAGCACCTTACTGCGATGCACGACGCGTGGCAGAAACTGCTGCCACAGGACTGGCATAAAAGCTGGGACTGGCTGCTGACGTGGGATACGCAGGCGCTGATTAACGTGATGGGTTATTGCCTTGCCAGAACGCTGGACGGGGCATCAGAACGCCTGAGCGACAAAGACGGCAAGGCGGGTAAAGACCTCGAGCCGGTGGAAAACCTGCTGAACTTCACGTTGCGTGACTGGTGGCTGCCGACCAAGGCGAATTTCTTCGAGCGTATCAGCAAAGAGCAGATTGCTGACAGCCTGTCACAGGCCGGTCTGGACGGGGCGTCGCGCGATGTCCTCAAGATGAAGAAGGGCGATGCCGCCGAACGGGCTGAAGAGGACATCTCACAGACCCGCTGGGTGCCTGACTGTCTGCTGCCGATGACTGATACGCCAGTATTGCCGGAAAGTGACGCGGTCACGGCTGCTGACAGCGATGAGTCTGCAGCCGCCTGGCAGGATGCCGAAACACCTTCTGAATCCACCCATATTGCCGCCTGACAGGAGATGCCGCTTCGCAAGGGGCGGCAGTAACGACATGACCCGATTTAATGAATTATCGTTTGCCGAGTTACACGCGATGAACGGCAGTGAACTGGAGCAGTACGCAGAGCGCGGTGAGGCTTCCCGTAGCGACCTGAGCCGTGGCGTTGTCCACCAGCTGCACCTGTCCGATAACTGGCTGTGCGACATTGAGCACCGCTGCGAGTTTGGTGCCGGTGCGCCGGTAAATATCAGGCTGACCCTGAAATCTCACCCGCAGGTCGTGGTTTGCCTGACCAGCAGCAGCGACGATGTTCCTTACTGGCAGGTGAGCCTGCCTTTTGACGGCGGGGTATCGGTGGCGTGGCTTTGCTGCAGCGAAACGTTTGAGTCTGCGCTGATTTTTGATGCCCTGCGCACACTAGAAACGCTGGTTGCCACCGGACTGAACACCCCTGAGCAACTGGCTGCGGCGCTGCAGGCCATCATTGATGTGGAGGACGGTAGGTGTCGGTGGGGACAATATCCTTATGCCGTGGCGTTGCTCCGCCAGCTGCGCGGCGGGGAGGCCGGTGCTATTACCGCTAGCGATGTGAAACGCGCCGCGCTGAACTACAACCCCAAAGACCGGGCCGGTGAACCGAAAGACCACTATCTCGCCGCACTTAACACGCTGGTTGAAAGTCGTGGTGACGTTTGTCCGCTGCCGCTGTCGGGCTGCGCGGTCGGACAATATTTCCCGCAAACCGGTTATCGCCTGAGTGAACGTCAGAACCGCCGCTGGAATATCAGCTACAGCCGCAGGGAAAAACAGCAGGATAAGGATTGCCTTCAAAAACGCAGGCGCTATCAGACTGCGGTGGCACAGGCAGAAATTGAGCTGGCATTCGTGACCCCGATGTGGCTGGAGGTATGGTACAAACGGCAGGAAAAGCGGGGCATATATGACGATGACCTGACGGATATGTTAGCGGCGTGGGACGGTGGTTTTCCGGCCTGCAGAACAGGGGGTTTTGCTCAGGACAGCCGCTGTGGGCAATACTCGATGAGATGAACGGCGAACTGACACAACGTTCGACGACAGAGCAATGGCTCGATGCCCAGCTGTTGCCGAACAGGCTGCGCGGCGACCGGAGGTGAGCAATGTGGCGATATTCCCTGTGCTGGCGTTATCCGCATATTCCCTGTTCAGGCGAGCCGGTTCTGGTGTCGGAAGACGTCTGCGAGGGCGTGCCGGTGCCGGACAGCATACTGTCCCGCTTTATAGCCGGTGGCGATTACGTCGTCTGTCTGGATTTTCTTTCAGAACAGCCGGTTAAACGCTGGCCACCGGAGCGTAAGGCGCAGGCGCGGCTGCGAAACCTGCGGCGGCGGATCCTGAAGAGTGCCCCGCTGTTTGCAGACGAACTGATCGCCCGCGAGCTGGGATTGCGACCGGAGTATTTCAAAGGGCAGTAACCTCATCCATTGCCGTGGCGTCCTGCTGCGGCATTCTCTCTCATCTGAAGCCCATTATCGCAGCTTGCAGCGGCCATTGCCGCGCCGCTGGCACAGTTCCCGCCAGGGCGGAAACGTTGATGATGTCGCGTTGCTCCACAACGTGGTGTTAACAGCACCTTCTTCTTTTTCCTTTCTTTCTGTTGCCCTGATTAATTCTCCAAAGTTAGCGCTAACCCCGTGCCCGCACTGTAGACGTGCCGCCTCGCCTGCAAGCAACTGTCTTGAGTATGTCTATGAGACCAAGATGAGTGGTGCGAACAAACCATGACGGTCGAAAATAGCTTCGCCCAGACTAAAACCGTAGCTTGTCCTGGCCCATCTTGCTTCATAATGAAGTTCATAAGCTAACATACACTCTAGGGATTATTAAAATTAGAACAAATTGAAGGATTCTTAGGATCAAGGGCAGATTTATTAGCATTTTTCTTTATATGTGCTTCTGTCAGACAGGAATTAAGCCATTCACTGTGAGCTGTCAGTTTATCTGCGAATTTAAGATACGAAGTTTCATGTGGGGCATGGTGTGGTTGCCCTTAAAATTCCACCCCATTCTGATAATCAATCAACGAATGAAAAAACGTCTTATAGAAAATAACGGCCTAAAGGCCGTTATTTTTACACAAATTAGTGCCCCGTATCACGACGATCTCGGCCACCTAAGCCTGGACCGCCGCCACCAATACCAATTTGTGAATTATTGTTTGTTTTCACTTCAACAACAACATCTTCGTGAGTGAAAGCAGACAGCTCATTTGACAGCTTCTCCATTGCATCTTTATGTGACTCACCATATTTATTCTGGGACATATTAAATCTCCATAATTATTTAAGTTGGTCATCTACCGACTTTCTTCGGCAAGGGAAAGTCTTGCCTTCATGTAACGTAAAGTCAACAAATTATGGAGAAAAAATGGAGATAAAATTCATATTTTTTACAAATAATTAACAATATTATAGTGTTGATTAATAATATTCAAATAAATCAATACATTAAAATCTTCTTTGATAAGTATAATTATACTAAAATCCGAAATATAAAAATTAACAATGTAAGGTTTTCGTAAGTAAGTCAATGCATCCATTTCAATCGTTAAAAACTATCAAATAATTTATTGATATTTTTAAATGCTATTTAGTACAGCATGCTAACATGGACTTTGATTATTTTTAGAAAAAAATAAGTGAAAATTTAAATTTAATTTTGATAAAAATTGATTCTGTGTTAATTATTTTCTTGGTAGAATCATAGAGGATAAGTTAATGGAAAAACGTAGGCTCGTTTTGAATCAAAATGTAACTATCAAAGAGCATCATGATAGAGTTGAACTTATCCTTGATGAAAGAAGGATTAAAGTTAATCTTACAGTTAAAGCATTCATGTTCTTAAAAAATATGCTTGAAGCGAGAATTGTTAAAGATGAACTTGATTCAATGAAGAACCCCCATCTAAAAGAACTTATTTCACCACTCTATTTCAACGATATTCTTCTTACTGAAGAAGAGGACGAGTTGCTGAAATTCGGGGTTTTATATAACCCTGCACGAATGCAGAATGCCGCTTCACCTATTCCTGAGCGTCGCATAGAAAAATGGTGTTTTTTTGGCGCGCCGGCTGATTTTGCATTGGACCCACCAAGGTCCCCTGCGCATGGTCCATATATATATAGAAAGCTAGGAGAATCACATAGAGAAATGATGGATCTTGGAGATATTGCATACACAACGGCAGACGATATATATAGATTCGGTAAAAAAATCCAACATGTCATAAGACGAATTCGAGAAAAAAATAATAGAGTTATGATGTTTGGCGGAGATCACTCACTAACTTACTTCGTTTTAAAAGAGCTATCTCAAATAAATAAAGATATTATCCTTATCCAGTTTGATGCACACTCTGACATTAACACAACAAAAAATAAGATAAATGATTTACTGTATCACGCTAACTTCGTGTCGAAACTACTAGATGAAAAATCCTTATCTGGGGTGATTCAAATAGGTGTCAGGGAGCAGAATTTACGTTACGAAACTGACTACCTCGTCCAAAATACAGTCTTACAACTTCCCGATAAGCTGGGCTTAGAAGAAGGAAAAAAAATAAAAAATATGATTAATGGGAAACATGTTTATATAACTTTTGATGCAGATACACTAGATCCTAAAATATTTCCTCACGTTACTACTCCTCTCGATAACGGCCTTAGTGAAGAAGATGTATTATATGCTGTAGACATTATTAGAAACTCTGGTTGTGATATTATTGGAGCGGATATTATGGAGTTCACCTGTGGATTTGATGAAAAAGGTCAACTCTTTAATCATGAAATTTCATTGTTGGATAGAGTGATCACAAGAATTATTAAATAATTTTCCCTGGAGGGGTTATGAATATAAGTATGCTTCGCGGATACTTTAAAGAAATAGATATTTGCAAGCACTATCATCAAAAAAATGTCGTGACTGATCCTATTATTCTTCTGAACGAAATTGAATGCATAGTAAGAAATCGTAAAAAAATTTCAGAAACCTTGTTGAATGCTAGAGTATTTATTAATAATGGTACACGTGATGATTTTGGATATCGCATTTCAAATTCTCCTCCATACAATGATGAGAATCTACACGAATGGTTGCAAAGGATCACGGGCGAAAACTCATTCTGTGCAGTGATTAACGGTATAAATGGTTGGTCTGATATTCTTGCCGAAATAATTAACCGTAACTTCAACACAGAATGGGTAAATACATACGGAATCCCTAGTCAAGGAGTTGATGTATATACATTTATGGGTAAGTACGATATCACGCCATTTGGTATCCATAAAGACCAAGAACATACTTTTCTATATCATCTCGGACCGGGTGTAAAAAAAGCATGGATTTGGGATCCCTCTTTGGTAGACATTACCCCCTTTATTCAATCAGACACTTTTAATTTGGCTGAAACTCTTTCATGTGCCTATGCGATCACTCTTACACCAGGGGACGCGCTCTTTATTCCACAGAATTGGTATCATGTATTAGAAAACCCTGAATTTTCAGTAACTTTAGGTGTAGCTCCGTATGAAAGTAAAAAAAAAGAATTGCTAGTTTCATTTGTAAGGGAAGCAATCGAGGAAGATGATGATTCTTATTTATTTATTAAAAGTCCACAAGTCATTGGGCCTAAAGAATACGCTTTAGAAATTGTACCTCCATCAATAAAAGACGCCAACCTTATTCAAATTGCAGATCAAGGGGTGTCAAGGTTGTTGAATACTCTCAAAAGCAACCACTACTTTAAATACACATCGCCAGTTCGAAATATCAAGCCAAAAATATATAAATACTTTGGAGGTATTGAAATAGGAGATAGTGAAGGTATTACAACCCGAGTTTATTTACGTGGTCGGAGTTTTGTTATTAAAAATGAATTTAGAGAGTCATTTATCAAGCTGAGAAAATTGGTTAATTCAGAAGATTTTCAGTTTAATGGCGAGGAAAGCCTGCCTGATGATGTTATAAGTTTTTTCCTTAAAAAAATGGCTAGCATGGGCGTGCTTGTATGAAGACTTTTCCAAACGCCGAACTTAAAATGTTACTAAGCAATCGGTCGCAGTTCGATAACCCTTATAGTTATAGGTCAGGATGTATTGAGATTTCTGAAAAATTGCTTGATAATTGTGCTCCTCATCTGTTCAGTAATATCAAAGGCGTTGAAGACGAGGTAAAGCTGCTTAAGAATGGTAATGTTTCGCGACTTGCTCCGGAAGCATGCGTCAACGGAGATATTGGACACTACGTGATTGCTCTGCTACTTTTCCGTAGCACAACTATCGTGTTTAATCATTTAGAGAAGCGAATTAGTAACTTTTACAATCTTTATGCTTATTTTCTTCATAATGAGGGTTTGTTAACCCATTTCAATGTTTATTGGTCTCCAGCTGATAGTGTAGGCGCTGGAGCACATACTGACGATCATGATGTTGTGGTAATACAGCTTACTGGTACTAAATGGTGGAAATTCGAGCATGATAAAATAAAATTATCTCCAGGAGACATTCTTTGGATACGAAAAGGCACGTTGCATGATCCTATAACGGAGAAAGACTCTGATTCTATGCATCTAACTATTGGAATCGTAAAAACAAAAATGCGATCTCCCACCTTTTCCGCTCCCACTAACCGGCCTAAAAGAGCCCCTAATCGTTCCTCATTGCAGTTTATTAGAAGTATTGGCAATACCTTCAAAAGTGAAACACCATCACTTGTTTTCAGCCAAAACGTCAGTATAAAGCTCTTTCCTTTAGGTCTAGAATTTCGCCATGGGATAGAATCCTTAACCTTGAGCAATGAATTGATGGACTACTATTTAGATATTGTTCATTTTCCAAGTCGTATCAATTTTCGGCCTGAAGTATCACGCGCTGAGCAATGGAATCTTATGCTAACCTTTTATAAAAAAAATTTCCCCTTCAGCATTGAGGAAACTGACTCCCATGCTTGAGTATATGCTTGAAGTGTTTTCATATTTACCCGTGTCTAGCTTTCAGCTAAAAGCGGCTATGAAAACATACATTAATGAACAATTGACTTGGTGCAATGACAGCAAGTTTACATTGCAATTTCCATATAAGGAAACAGGGCTACAACAAAGTTTTTTTCAACAAAAAATCATTTCCTGTGACGACGGTGAATATCTTACTGGCCCGCGCTATATTGGAGGAGACATACAGAAACCATTTATTGAATTGGTAGCCGGTTCTGCACCGTTAACCCGACGTGCCACAAGATCTATTTATGCTGAGTGGCAACCAATGGGAGCAAGTTCAATTCGGATGCTACGGCCGCATGACTCAACTATGTGTGGTCGTATTGATCAGTATATTTACACGGGCATTAGATCTGAAATAAATACATTTTCGGATTGTGTCGGGGAAAGAGTTAGCTTACAGCAGGCTGACGTTTCAATGACTGGATGGTGTACTCAGGCTATACAAGAGGCCTATGATGATTCTTATTTAAAACTCCCCTATCTGAAACAGCGTGTATTTCCTGCCGATGAAGAGGAGATACACGAAGCTATTAAAGAAGCTAAATTATTCATCATTTACTCTGGTACATCACGCGTTGGCGTTATTATTTGCGACCAAGGACAGAGAGGATTCATTTCTGGATACTGGATCACGGAGGAGATTATTCTTCCTGAATACAAAGGCAAACATCTGGCCAGCCGTGCACAACGCCTTTTGTACTCAGTTCTTCCCAAACACTATTCATACAAAGCATTATGGGGCACCATTGTCAGTGGTAATACACCGTCAATACGCGCAGCTGAACTTGCTGGACGCAAGTGTGTTATGGAGTACGTGTTTCTAAAAGAAGGTGATATACATGATTAATAGTATTCAACGTTATGCTTTATATCTTTTCTTAGCTCTCTCAACGCTGGGTTTTTGCTTATACGTAGGTTTTTTTTCATTTTTCTTGGTCAAAATTAACACTAGCCCCATCATCATATCAGTTCTTATTGGTGCAACAGCACTTTCAAGTCTTTTCTGGGGGCCAGTTGCAGGCAGAATGATTGACAGAACTAAGCATAAATATCTCTGGCTAATTGTTGCCCAAATTTGCTGCGGGTTATTTATTTTCTGTTTTGGAAACCTGGAAGTATTCAGGCCAATCCTGATGCCTTTGCTTGTTCTATCTTTCTCACTAATGTTTAATTTCGCTGTCATCATAATCAATCAATACCTTCTGCCTATGCTACATGATGATTATGAAGAGTCCGTTGCCCTAGCATCTAGGGTGACGGGCTTAGCCGTTCTAATTTCAGGGCTTACGCTTGCTGTACTGTATGACTGCTTCCCTCCATTTGTGTTTTTCGCAGCTGCGGCAGCTTGCTATATATTATCTGCTGCAACACTTATTCTGGTTCTACATAAAAATAAATATCTCGCCAAGTTATCCCAGGATCTAGAAAACTCTGCACATGAAAAAAGCATAGGTGTGTATAGGCAAACATTTTATACAATTGGAAAGCATTGGTTCTTGGCATTATCGATGTGCGTTTTGGCATTCACGGAGACATCATTTAATACTAACTTTGACGTAATTGCATTTTCTTTGGGCACCACACCTTATGCAGTGGTTTTTTTATTAGGTGCGTTAAGTGGAGCACTCGATAGCGCTGCTTCTTGGATATACCCACGATTGATGGGTAATATGAGTATTAGATTTAAATGGTATTTCTTTTTGGCCGCTTTTTTGCTCGTTTTCGGAGTCGCGACCCTCCTGTCTTACAACGGGTGGGATAAAAACGCCTATTTCTTACCAACTTTGGCGGTTATTCTTGAATTAATCGGTGTTTGGTGGTCAATTTTTATTGCAGGAAGAGTTCGTGACACTAGCAGTCATGGTACCTATGGACAGACAATGGCTGCATTTCGCGTACCTCGTTCATTAGTTACTTTTATAGGTGTTACAAGTATTGGTACTGCTTTACAGGCGGGAAAGTTGGAGTGGATTTTATTATTTAATACAGCGTTACTTACATTGCTCCTAGTGACCTATATTTGGTCCACTTATGGTAAGAGGTCAAAAATCACTGCTACAAAAGATTATAAAAGCTTCTAAATCAATATCTTACATCGCAGATATATCCTAATCGGCTCCGTTGTTTAGTGCAACCAAACATAAATGATTTCCGTTTCTGGCCATAGCGGACTTTACTAACTTTACTCATCTGTTATTCGATAGGGGCCTCTTCAAGCACACTTACAGTGAACCTGATGTTTTATTCTGATATAACATATTGTAATAAATGGATTTTTTATTATAACAATGCATCCAATTTTTCTCCTTTTCTGATCATTGAATTTAAAATGCTGATGAGTTTGCGCATGCAGGCTACCAGCGCGAGCATTTTGGGTTTTCCAGCGGTAAGTAGGCGTTGATAGAACATTTTAATTGCGGGATTAAACTGCGTAGCCACAAGAGCCGCCATGTAAAGCGTTGCCCGGATTCCGGCTCTGCCACCAAACGTGGTTCGTTTAACTCGCATTTTTCCTGAATCTCGGTTCAGGGGGGCAACGCCAGTCAGTGCGCTAATCTCCCGTCGATTGAGCTTCCCCACTCCGGCAGTTTAGCAATCAGAGATGCGACAGTGACTTCACCAACACCTTTTTCGCTCCCAATTAACTCGGCCTGTTCCCGGAAAAATACTTTTACGTGCTGCTTCATTGATGCGGTCGAGCTCATTTTCAAGCGCATTAATAATGTTATCGATGCTCTTACGACTTCGCGGGTGAGAGGGATAGCGTCGATTACGCTCGGCGACCTGCATGTGATTTAGTTGGCGACGACGGACGACCATGGCGGTGAGTACGGCGCGTGCTTCGTCCGGCAGCGCACGTATTTACCTGTTGCGGTCAGGATGGCGATCGATGACCTGAGCGAGCTGTTCTGATCTCCTCCCTGAAAACAGTGCCAGCCTAAACTAAAGTATCCGGTCTTTCTTTCATCTCACTGAGAGGCATATCAACCATGAAAAAGACCCGTTATACCGAAGAACAGATAGCATTCGCCCTTAAACAGGCCGAAACAGGCACTCGGGTGGAGGAAGTGTGCAGAAAGATGGGTATTTCTGAAGCCACTTTTTATAACTGGAAGAAATATTTGGCGGTATGGGCGTAACAGAACTGCGCCGTTTGCGGCAGCTTGAGGACGAAAACCAACGGCTTAAGCGTCTGGTGGCGGACCTCAGTCTGGATAAGGAAATGCTCCAGGATGTCATTCGAAAAAAGTTCTGAGGCCCATTCAGAAGCGTGAAGCGGTAACTTACCTGCTGGACGCCTATCGTATCGGGCTGCGTCGTGGTTGCCGTTTAATGATGCAGAGTCGCACGGTATACCTCTATCGCAGTTGTCGTGATGACAGGGCCCTGACTGGGGTCCGCTTGGAAAACGGAAAATATCCTACGCTAAGCCTGTTTTTTGTACAGACTACTATTCACTGAGCGTAATGCGCGGTATTTACCCTGTCCCAGTTTGAGGTTTGTTCTCCAGACGTAATTCCCGCTCAGGTTGATATGTTCCCATCCCAGCGGTGACAGATGGGTAATCAGTTGCTCATTAATCGCGATCCCTTTCCGTCTCAATGAATCTACCGCTCTTTCTATATAGACCGTATTCCACAGCGAGATCGCCGCAGTTAGCAATGTCAACCCACTTGCCCGGTAACTCTGGTTTTCCAGTCCCCGATCTCTGATTTCCCCCAGCCGGTGCATAAAGACTGCTCGCGCAAGGGCATTACGGGCCTCACCTTTATTCAACCCAGCCTGTATTCGTCGACGCAGCGAAGGATCCCGGAACCAGTCCAACATAAACAATGACCTTTCTATGCGGCCAACCTCCCTCAGAGCCTTTGCCAGACCATTCTGTTTAGGATAGCTGGCCAGCTTTTTCATCATCAGGGATGCTGTTACCGTTCCCTGCTTTATAGAACTTGCCAGACGCAGTACCTCATGCCAGTGGGTTTCAATTTCCTTCAGATTCAGGCTGGTTGAGGAGATGATTGACTGAAGCCCCGGATACAACTCAGCTTTCCCATGAATAAACAGCCGCTTGTCATGAAGATCCCGGATCCTTGGCGCAAAAGCGAATCCGAGCAGATGCATTAGCGCGAAAACATGCTCAGTGAAACCTGCGGTGTCAGTATAATGCTCTGTAATTTCCAGATCGGTTTCGTGATACAGCAGACCATCAAGTACGTGTGTTGAATCCCGAACACGGCTGATGACTTTGGTGTAAAACGGGCTGTACTGGTCCGAAATATGTGTATAAATTTGCACGCCTGGCTCCTGACCGTATTTCAGATTGACCTGACCCGCATAACGCCCGTGACTCCCCACCCGAAAGTTCTGTCCGTCAGACGATGACGTTGTTCCATCGCCCCAGAATGCTGCCAGAGGCCGCTTTTTCTGCGCATTAACCAACTCGGCCAGCGCGGCTGAATAGGTTTCATCCCTGATGTACCAGGCCTGAATGCCCTCGAGTGACGATTTTGTCGTTCCCGGACAGGATTCGGCCATTTTTGTCAGCCCAAGGTTGATCCCATCGGCAAGAATGGTGGTCAGTAACAACTTTCTGTCTTTAGGTCTGATGTGATTGTTCTTGAGATGGGTGAAATGGCGGGTAAAACCAGTCCAGCCGTCCACTTCATCCAGCATTTCAGTAATTTTAGGATGAGGTAGCATGCCGTAAACCAGATCGCCAAAAGGGGATGCTGTTGAAGGAACACTATTATCCAGCGGGGTAATTTTCACGCCTTTATCCGATATATCAACATCGGGTAAATCACCGGCCAGCGCCATTGCATTAACTTCCTCCAGGCGCGATGCCAGAAGCGTCAAACGGCTCTCAATGTATTCATGGCAATCGCCCGGAACAGCAAGGGGTAACTGGTTATCCTTGAGTGATTTTTCAAAATCGCCGGACGGGATCAGATAATCATCGAAATTCCTGTAACGGCGTGATCCCTTTACCCAGATATCGCCAGAACGTAATGCTCCCTTCAGCTCATTCAGCACGCAAAATTCGTAATATTTTCGGTCAATGCCGGTGGGGGTAATCACAACTTTTCTCCAGCTTTCCGGGATGAAACCGATTGGTGCGGAAGGTGGTACTTTTCGGAGTTGCTTTCGATACATCTCTTTGACGGTATCCAGCGCGTCACCGAGCTGCATTGCAGCGGGAGCAGCCCTGAACTGCAACGCTGACAGCATCCGGGGCGCGTATTTACGCAGCGTACTGTATTTTTCTGTGATCAGATGCAACGGATCGAAGTTGTCCTTACGTGACAGGAACCGCGTCTCTTCCACGCTGTTGATGAATTCCTGCCAGGGAAGCACGTCTTCTATTGCGGCCCAGGGATCTTCCCCAGACTCTCTGGCGTTAAGTAAGGCCTGCCCGACGGTAACGTATTGCTTCAGTTTACTCTGAATCAGCTTTCCCGTTTGCTGGAGCCGCTCGGCCTGAGTGCGTTTTGCCCTGCTGAACAGACTGTCCAGAATACGCTCGTGCAGATCAATAACTTCATCAGTCAGGGTGGCTCTGGCTTCCGATATGATACAAACCAGCGAGGCATAACGGCGAACATCCGTGAATTTTGCCAGGTCCCGGCTACTCATTTTCCTGCCTTCGCGTGCGAGTTTCAGGAGCCGGTTCTGATGCACGGAAAGCGCAATACCGTCAGGCAGTGCCAGCGACTCTATCGCATTTAACCTGTCGATATGTTGCAGGACATTTTTGCCGTTTATTTTTCCCGGAGGCTGAAGCAACCAGGCCAGCCGTGAAGGTTGTTCACCATCAGATACCAGCAGGCGGTCCAGTGCCGCTTTTTGCCCCGGTTCAAGCTGCTCGGTCAGCGCAGAAAAAACCGCTCTGTCAGCAAGCGTTGTTGCTTCAGCAAGGGTTCGTTCGATCACCTCAACAGAGGGGAAAATAATCTTATTACTGTGGAGCCAGGAGAGCATTTCTTCCGCAAGTAAAAAACCTCTGTCTGTCCGCATGGCGTGGGGATAAAGGTGGCGAATACAGTTTTTTTGCAGCGCCCGGCTGAAGGGGGATAATTCAAGGTAGCGGTAGAGTTCAGCCAGATGTTCCCAGCGGGTGACCTCTCTTGATGCATACTCTGCCCACAGATCAGGCTGAAGTTTCAAATGAGCCGCAAGCCGGGAAACAACCCCGTAGTGAGGGGACTCATTATTGTCGGGTGGAAATCCTGGCCCTCGCAAATAGCAAAGTAAAACAGCAAAGCCCAGGCGGTTAGCTGGTCTGCGATGTTTATTAATAAGCGCGAGGTCATGTTCGTTCAAAAAGCACATGCGCGTCAGAAGAACGTCATCTTCCGGCACAACCAACAAGCGTTCTTTTTCTTCACTACTGAGTATTTGTCTCCGTGGCATAAATGCTTCCTCTGCATATAGTTTATTTACGTTATTTCTTGCCCTGACCGAAACCGGTCGGTTTCGTACATCTTCTAATATATCTGTCCGAAAGTAAGTGAAATTCATTTCGTACAGGTGTTATAATTCGGACATCCATTTCGTACGGAAAGTTTCCTATGTCACGAGTTTTTGCCTACTGCCGGGTCTCCACTCTGGAGCAGACCACAGAAAACCAGCGTCGTGAAATTGAAGCGGCGGGTTTTGATGTTCGTGCTCAGCGATATATTGAGGAACATATTAGTGGTTCGATTGCCGCAAGTGAGCGACCTGGATTTATCCGACTGCTTGACCGTATGGAAAGTGGCGATGTTCTGATAGTCACCAAGCTTGATCGCCTGGGCCGAAACGCGATGGATATCAGAAAAACGGTAGAACAACTGGCAGATTCCGATATTCGTGTCCACTGCTTAGCTTTGGGTGGAGTAGATCTCACCAGCCCCGCGGGGAAAATGACCATGCAGGTTATTTCTGCCGTGGCAGAATTTGAACGGGACCTACTGCTTGAACGCACACATTCAGGTATTGCGCGGGCAAAAGCGGCAGGGAAACGTTTTGGCCGTCCCTCTGCCCTGAACGAAGAACAAAAACAGGTCGTTATTGAGCGTATTAATTTAGGCTTAAGCATCAGCGCCATTGCCCGAGAGTTTAGTACTACCCGTCAAACCATACTTCGGGTAAAAGCCGGATCTAAACTGCCATAAGACTGGTCTCTATTTGACCAAGTTGTCAAAGGCGTTAGATTGATTTTACCTGTATTGAAAACAGATTTAGCTCGTTAATAATGCACTCAGGTTCTTCACTGAAAGGCATGTTGTTCAAATCTAAAACGCCATCATTTTTTTGAGTGTTATCTGCCTGTAAGTCCGTAAAGAGAGGTGTAAAATCCAGTTGTGCCTCCCCTCGCTCAGCGACCAGCTCAAACGTTTTATTTGTGGCTGCATCGTTACTCAACGCACTGACCAGAACCTGGGCGATTTGTTTTCTGGATATCACACCATCTTCCGGCGTTCCTGCATGGTGTCGATCCCCCTGGAGCATAACGATTCTGTGCTCATCATCATTGTTGTAGTCAAACCAGCCGGGCCTGACGATGGTATAGGGATGGCCACTCGCCCTGACCAGACGTTCGGCACGTCTTTTCCAGTGATGAACCTCAGTGCGTTGATTCCAGGTGCTGAGCCGTTCAGTCACGCCAATCGTGGTCATTAAGCCGATGTGTACAGACGTATCCCTGAATAGTCGTAAAATGTTACGTACACCACCGTAATCTATCGCTCTGGCCCCAATACGCCCCTGGCCATCGGAACCGAGAGTGAAGATGATGGCATCAATATCTTTCGGCAAATCGGTAAGTGTTTCAGGCATTGAAACATCGCCGTAAAAAACATCCGTTCCACGCGGAAGTAATTTTACTTTCCGTTTATTTCTGACCAGCGCCACGGGCTGATGGCCTATTTCGATAGTGGTATTCACGACATGAAGACCAATACTTCCGGTCGCGCCTGCAATGAGTGTTTTCATGATAAACCCTCTGATAATTCAGACTTATTTTCTCTACAGTCAGAATATCAATTATCATTATTGTCAGTAATGGGGCTAAAATGATTGTGTCTATGAACACCCTTCATGAGTGCGCGTTGAAGGGAATGTCTCCATAAGGAAATCGCCGATGCTCAAAGAAAACTTCAACGAACTGCAAATCTTTCTTGTGGTAGCGAGGGAGCGAAGTTTTACCAAAGCAGCGGGTAAACTGGGGGTTTCTCAGTCTGCACTCAGCCACGCGATGAAGGCCCTGGAGGAACGGCTAAATATCCGACTTCTGACCCGCACTACCCGAAGCGTTGCCCCCACAGAAGCCGGTGAGAGAATTATCGCCTGCCTTGAACCCCGTATTGCCGATCTTGAGCAGGAGCTGGAATCGCTTGTTCAACTGAACGGCACTGCCTCCGGCAATATCCGTTTATCTGCCGGGGAGCATGCAGCGCGAAGTCTGTTATGGCCTAAGCTAAAGCCCTTTCTCAGGGAATACCCGGAAATTAATCTCGAACTGGTGGTTGATAACGGTTTTGTCGATATTGTTGAGGGGCGTTTTGATGCCGGGATCCGCCTGGGCGAAAGCGTAGATAAGGATATGATCGCGGTGAGGATTGGACCGGAAATGCGCATGGCAGTGGTGGGAGCACCGTCCTATTTTGCCGCTAACCCCGTACCAGAAACACCGCACGAGCTACAAACCCATCGGTGGATCAATATGCGCCTGCCGACTGCCGGTGGTCTTTACCACTGGGAGTTTGAGAAGAATGGGAAACCGTTACGGGTCAGAGTGGAAGGACAGGTAACGTTTAATCTGCAGGCAGAAAGGATTGATGCGGCTTTATCCGGTTTTGGCATCGCCTGTATACCTGAAGACAGGGTGCAGGATTATATAAAGTCAGGAGAGCTTATTCAGGTTCTGCAGGACTGGTGTCCGTCTTTCCCCGGATATTATCTTTACTACCCCAGCCGTAAGCAGCATCAGCCCGCTTTTGCGCTGATGATCGATGCCCTTCGCTACTCAGAATAACGGGTCCGCCAATCGCAGCGGACCCGTCGGGGCATTAACGGCCAGTGCGAGCCTGATGCTCAGGAGAGTAACGTTCGCCGACGACTTTAATCGTTTCAAGCGCCTGGGTTATCTGCCGTGAGTCATCCTGCGAAAGAATGATGTCGGCAGCCCCCAGGTTTTCTTCCAGCCGGTGTAGTTTGGTGGTACCAGGGATAGGAACAATCCACGGTTTTTGTGCCAGCAACCATGCCAGCGCAATTTGCGCAGACGTCACGCCTTTCTCTGCTGCCAGTTCACCCAGTAATGAGACCAGCTTTTCATTGGCTTCAATCGCCTGTTCTGCGAAACGCGGCACGGTGCTGCGGTAATCATCCTTGCCAAACGTTGTTCCTGGTTTAATCGCTCCCGTCAGGAAGCCTTTGCCTAATGGGCTGAAGGGCACAAAACCAATACCCAGCTCTTCCAGTAGCGGCAGGATTTCCTGCTCAGGCTCGCGCCACCACATGGAATATTCGCTTTGCAGCGCAGTGACCGGTTGTACGGCATGGGCACGACGAATGGTTTGCGCACCCGCTTCGGACAGACCGAAATGTTTAACTTTGCCTTCCGCGATCAGGTCTTTCACTGCACCCGCAACATCTTCAATGGGGACATCCGGGTCGACACGATGTTGATACAGCAGATCAATGACATCAGTCTTAAGGCGGCGTAATGATCCTTCCACAGCTTCACGGATATGCTCCGGACGGCTGTTTAAAATCTGCTGCTTATTGTCATCGCCAAAGGTAAAACCAAACTTGGTGGCAATGACCACACGGTCACGAAACGGTTTTAAGGCAACGCCTATAACCTCTTCATTATGGTAGGGGCCATACAATTCAGCCGTATCGAAAAAAGTAACTCCACGTTCAACTGCTGTACGAATAAGTTCTATAGCCTGACGGGTATCTGTTGCAGGGCCGTAGGCATGGCTGAGTCCCATGCAACCGAGCCCCAGAGCGGACACTTCTAGTCCAGATTTTCCTAAAAAACGCTTTTGCATTGAATGAAGACCTCTCTTATCGCTGCTTATACATCAAGTTTGCGGCCAGTCAGCCATTCCACCATCGCCGGGTCGCGGTGAGAAAAGAAGGCGCTGGTTGCGGTGTCGAGGGCAGCAATCTGCAGCATATCCTCAGAACTGAGTCTAAAATCGAGAATGTCGATGTTCTCTGCCATGCGCTCTTTCCGCACCGATTTCGCCAGTGAAACGATGCCCCGCTGGAAGATCCAGCGCAGTACCACCTGGCCCACACTTTTGCCGTACTTCTGACCAATTGCCGTTAATACGGGATGCTGGAACAGACCATTTTTACCTTCAGCAAACGGTGCCCAGGCTTCCGGCTGAATGCCACGGCTTTGATTCCATGGAACCGCATGCAACTGCTGGTTGAAGGGGTTAACTTCAATCTGGTTTACCGCAGGGGCCACTTTGTTGAAGGCGATAAGGTCGGCCAGTCGGTCAGGATGGAAGTTGCTGACGCCAATGGCGCGAATTTTGCCTGCCTGTTGCAGTTCTTCCATAGCACGCCAGGCTCCATGGACATCGCCGTAAGGCTGGTGAATCAGATACAGGTCAACGTAATCAAGTTGCAGCCGATTCAGGGAGCGTTCGAACTGTGCTTTAGCACCTTCGTAATTGGTATCCTGGAGCCAAAGTTTGGTCGTTACAAAGAGTTCGTTACGTGCGATACCAGTCTGTTTCAGTGCGTTCCCGACCTGGGTTTCATTCTGGTAGGACGCTGCGGTATCGATCAGGCGGTATCCTGTATCGATAGCGTCAATCACGGCTCTTTCGCATTCGGCGGCATCCGTCATCTGGAAGACACCAAAGCCCAGAAGGGGCATTTCTATACCGTTGTTCAGTTTTACAGTTTTCATGACGTCATCCTTCAGCTGTTGTGTAGGAAAAGCATAACGCAAAGTTATTTATTCTATTAGAGGGGGTAATTAGCTAGGGTTTATTAGATGCGTTCATTAATTTCTTGAGGGCTGACTCTCTGCTTTGTGAGCAAAGCAAACCGCCATATTCAACACTTTTTTCGGCAGGATTAGGCCACATTATTTTTTATAAAGATGATGTTTGTATTGAGCCTTCAATAATGAAGACTCAATACTGGCTCTTCCTATTGCAGGTCTTTTTCCTTCAGGAATTTACTCACCAAATCGGCAATCTGCACATTATTGAGGTCAGAGAACGGGAAATGGGTATTTCCTTTGATTCCCACCTCAGGCAGATGCGTCACAGTGACATCTCCGCCATGCTTGTTCACCACGTCACGCCACTCACGAGCCATCGCCAGACGTACGCGCCAGCTGTCCTGCGCGGGCATGGCGACAGGTTTATCCGGAATGTTATCGCCATAAATGATCAGAATCGGGATTTTGGTCAGTGCCATAAACTGTGCCATTGGCACAGGCTCACCCTTCAGCGTGTCAAACGCGCTTGGCATAGGGGCAGGGAGTTCTTTTTCCGGGAAGACAAAGCTGCTGCCTGGCTCGAAGGCGACAATGGCTTTGACCTTGTCATTTTTCATCGCCGTGTACCAGCCTGGTCCGCCACCCTGAGAGTGGGTGAAGAGGATAGCGGGGCCGGATTTATCCACCACGGCGGACATCGCATCAGAGATAACATTGATATCAAACGGCCCGGTATTCGGGGTCATTTGACGGAAATACTGATTCAGCGCTTCTTTGTCGTGAGAGAACTGAACGCCCTTAAAATACTCTGGCCACACGCCAACGCGGAACTGGTTAAACCACATCTGTTCATCCGGTTTTGGCGAAACAGTACCTTCTACAGTCGTGCGCCCGGCGCTGCCCCGGCGTGGTTGATCGACAAGATAAGTTGAGAACCCGCGACGCAGGAATATGTTCTGGAACCCTTCGCGACCATCCGGGGTACTTTCCCAGGTACGGGAGAACTGACCTGCGCCGTGCAGCATGACGATAGGGTATTTATGCGGATTCTCCGGGATTTGGTAGAACACAGACGCATGATCGCCATGGTAGGTTTGGCCAGCAGAGTCCAGCGGCTTTTTCGCGTCAAATGTTCCTGGTGCGGTGATGATAGTACCGCCAGCAGAAAAGCTTCCCTGTTCCTGAATGACCAGCGGCCCGGCGTATACCGACTGAGCCACCAGACCACCCGCCATTACGCAGATGGCCAGCGTTTTTAAGATTGTCTTCAAGATTACATCCTCTGTTATGTGTGCCGTTCAATCATATCTGAGTTGTCAGCGTTAATTATTTAGCACCCCTGATTACCCTTATTTGGCAGATTCATGAATGCGGACGATTAACTGCGTATTGTCTCTAACCAGCTGGTGACTGTTTCAGTGGTTCTTCGCTCCTGGTCGCATTCAATGACCAGCGGTTTTTCCCTGCGCGCAGTGGGGGCGAGGCTGGCAAGGATGTCGTCGCTGTCTCCTTTACCGTAGCCACCGTGAGTAATAAAGGGGATGAGTAATTTGCCCGCAAGGTTGTGGCTGCTGAGAAACGTTTGCACTACAGGCGGCACGCTGGTCCCCCAGATGGGAAAGCCTAAATATAGGCTCTCATAGCGGGAGATATCTGCGACGCTATTTTTCAATGCGGGTTTTACTCCCCGCTCACGCTCAGTTTTCGCCTGTTCAACGGTCTGAAAATAGTCTTCCGGATAAGGCGTAGCCGGTTCGATTTCAAACAGATCGGTGTTCAGGCTACGGTGAATGACGCCCGAAATAACCCGTGTATTTCCGCTGCGGGAGAAGTACGCCACCAGAATTCGACTTTTACCCTGCACATTTGCGGTTCCGGTGGCGGCCGATGCCAGGGAGACGTTCGCCAGCGTGAGCCCGGCAAGTGCGGTGATTAACATTCTGCGGTTAGGATCATGCTCCATACCCAACTCCTAATTGTTTGCGAGCGCCTGTTGCAGCGCCTTTTCAGCTCGCGTTGCTGCATCATTTTCGCCATGTTCACGCAGAACCAGTACCAGCTGGCGCAGCTGCGCTGCCGTCAGGCCGACCCGCATGCTGGCTCGCGTATGCGATAACAGCTGGGCTTCAACGCCTGATGTGGCCGCTAATGCACCAACCGTTGCCAGCTCGCGGCTTTGCCAGTCGAGGTTATCGCGGGCGAAAATGTCGCCGAAAAGGTGCGTTTGCAGGAACTGATTAATGACCGGGGCAAAGTCAAACAGCGGGCCCTGAACGGGAGCGCCTGAGATTTTTGTCTGGTTTGCGGTACCGACACGGCGAAGCTCATCCCCGACAGGGATTGGGGCGACCGGTTCTTTGCCCTCAACGTCTTCGATGCCACGTTGTTTACGTGCTTCGACGACCTTCATCAGTTCGGTAAGCGCATTCAGGCTACGGGGGAAGCCCGTGTAGGCATAAAGCTGGACGAGAATCTCTTTGGTTTCGTTTATGGTGAGTCCTGCATCAAGTCCCTGATTCAGCGCTGCATTCAGCTTATCCATCTGACTGCTGGCCATCAATGCGGCAATCAACGGGATGGCCTGTTGGCGGGCTGACAGCGTATCTGAAACCGTTTGTTCGTGGTTCATTTCTGAGGCTCCTTTATTGACGGGCGCAGCATGTGCCGCGAGACCAGAACCAAAGGTCAGCAGCACTGCTGCCGCTAATGCTTTAATGGGCGTGGTATTGTTCATCTGTCACTTTCTCCATCCAGTTAACGCTTTTGCCATCCACAATCCCGGTTATCGCCAGATGCGTCATCGCGCTGCCGGGTGCCGCCCCGTGCCAGTGTTTGATGCCCGCCGGGCAAGAGACAACGTCACCGGCGCGGATAACCTGCACCGGCTGGCCTTCTTGTTGGGTGAGCCCAACACCCGAGGTCACAATCAGCCGCTGACCTGCCGGATGCGTATGCCAGGCGGAACGAGCGCCGGGTTCAAAGGTGACATAAGCCCCAGAAACACGGATGTCGTTATCCGGTTTGAAGAGAGGATCAACCCTGACGCGACCGGTAAAGTTCTCGGCTGGCCCGAACACCGCATTCTGACTTCCTGCGGGGGCGATATGGACAGCAGGATTTTGCTCCGCAGCCCAGGATGAAAAGGTGAAGAAGGGCAGTAACAGCCCGAGGTAACGTAAATGTCCGATCATGCAAAGCGTCCTTATCAATGAAGAGGGGGATTGCCTGCGATGATTTTATCGAGGGGGTGATGACGTCAGGCTGACGCCCCCCTGACAATTCTGTCAGTTAACCCTGGTCCCGGCTCAGTGTCGGAGTGAGCATTACCCGCCGCTTTATCCGCTTGTATCGCAAAGGTGAGGCCAAATGTATTGATGCCACCTTCGCTACGGGCAAAGACATCTCCCCGGTGCATAATGGCGACGGCACGTACGATCGACAGGCCCAGCCCATGATGGGTATCACTTCTGGCCCGGGAGGTGTCAACGCGATAGAACCGCTCGAAAAGCCGGTGTAAGTGCTCTGGCGATATCGGTTCGCCAGGGTTTGAAACTTCAACACAGGCCTGATGACCGGTTTCGCTTAACCGTACCGTAACCGTGCTGTTGGAGGGGGAATGTCTTGCGCTATTTTCCAGTAAATTAGCCAGTGAGCGGTGGAACAGTCGCCGGTCGATGTGCGCGGTGACGTCGCCCTCAACATCCATAGAGAGCTGTTTTTCAGCAAAAGAGGGTTCAACATAATCCGCTGTTTTCAGGGTTTCTTCCCGCAGGGACACTTGGGTAAGCTGGGACGCATGCTCACCCGCATGGGCATGGGACAGGAACAGCATGTCGTTTACGATCGACGTCATACGTTCAAGCTCTTCCAGATTAGAACCCAGTAACTCTTCCAGTTCATCTTGTGAACGTCGGCGTGAGAGCCCCAGTTGTGTCTGACCAATCAGGTTAGTCAGCGGTGTACGGAGTTCATGCGCAACATCGGCATTAAAGCTTTCGAGCTGCCTCCAGGCGACCTCTTGCCGTTCCAGCACGCCATTAAAAGATGATGCTAACTGCTGTAATTCGTCAGGTAATGCTTCGGTATTCAGGCGCTGACCAGAGTCCCCGGGAGCGAGTTGCTGGGCCTGTTTACTGAGCGCCCCAACGGGACGAAGACCGATCCTTGATACGATGTATCCCAGCAAGGCGACAATCACGACGCCCAGTGCAGTAATGATCAGCAGTGTACGCGTGAACGCATCGAGCGTGCCCATGTACGGCGTGGAGTCGATGGCAACCACATAGCGCAGCTCAGGTCTTTCTCCGTTCGCGGGGATGGTTTTGACTAACAGAAACAGCGAGCATGCGCCTTCCGATGCACCAGGCACTTTATTAAAGCCCTCCTGCAAAGAAGACCACTGTACACCCACCGGTGGTGTTCCCCCCATGCTGAAGCGTGGGTTATCACTCACAATCCAGTAGCGAACGCGCTCACCTTCAGAATTGGTTAACACGGTGAATTTATTGGCAAGCTGTGACCAGCCGTCAGCCGAGGTTCGGGCGGTGATCCACGGACTCATTAATGATTCCCGGAACAGCAGTTCGTTATGCATCTGCTTTTGCAAAGAATCATGCAAGGAGCTTCTGAGCAGGATGCCGATAACGGAGACAATCAGCAGCGCGGATAAGGCAAACATCAGCGCCAGATGAACGGAGATGGAACGCTTAGGCATGCTTATCCTCTTCATTTATTCGGACCGGACTTCGAGGACATAACCCATGCCACGAACGGTATGCAGCAGTTTGATATCGAACGGGGCATCCACTTTGGCGCGAAGTCGTTTAATGGCGACTTCAACCACATTGGCATCGCTGTCAAAATTCATGTCCCATATCTGCTCCGCAATCATCATCTTTGACAGAATCTCCCCCTGATGCCGGGCCAGAAGGCTTAACAGGGAAAACTCTTTTGCGGTCAGTTCCAGTCTCGTTCCGGCGCGAAATACGCGGCGAGCCAGTAAGTCGAGATGCAGATCGTGAATTTGCAACTGGGTGATGTCTGCGCCATCCGTAGCGCGGCGGCGCACCAGTGCCTGAATACGCGCCACAAGTTCAATAAGGGAAAAGGGCTTGGGCAGATAATCATCCGCGCCAAGACGAAGTCCTTTAACGCGCTCGTCGACTGATCCCCGTGCAGAGAGCATCAGCACCGGCGTCTGTTTGGCTGCCCGCACACCCTCAAGTACCCGGTAGCCGTCCATCCCCGGCAACATCACGTCCAGTATTATCGCGTCGTAGTCGAACTCCAGCGCGTAATGAAGACCTTCAGCGCCATCCGCAGAGACATCGACCGTAAACCCGGACTCACTCAACGCACGGTTGAGATAGGTTGACGTTTTTTCTTCATCTTCGACTAACAACAGGCGCATAACGGGACATCCTCTCAACTTTTCAATGGTGCTTCAACATCGGAATACACCTGAACAGCATCCGGCAGACGTTGCCCCTGGATAGTGATGGCATCCAGTGAGCGGGTGAGCTCGGTCATCTCTATGGCTGTCAGCGACACGCCAGTAGCTGTTGTGTTTTGCAGCATATGGTCTTTATTGGTGGTGCCAGGGATGGGAACAATCCAGGGTTTACGCGCCAGGAGCCATGCCAGTGCAATCTGTCCCGGTGCGGCATTTTTTCTTATCGCCCAGGTTTTCAGCAACTCAACGAGTTGTAAGTTGTGCGGGAGATTGTCGGGTGAAAATCGCGTTTCTATAGCACGTATATCACCGGCAGCGAACCGGGTATTTCCATCAATCCAGCCCGTTAAAAACTGCACGCCGAGTGGGCTCCATGGCACAAAGCCAATGCCCAGCTCTTCACATACCGGAAGCACCTGCTTTTCAGGGCCGCGCCAGAGCATGGAGTATTCACTTTGTACGGCAGTAACGGGTAATGCCGCATGGGCGCGTCTCAGCGTATTGATACCCATTTCAGACAGACCCCAGTGCAGGACTTTCCCTTGATCCATTAAATCTTTCACCACACCGGCGACATCTTCGATCGGGATCTGCGGGTCAACCCGGTGCTGATACAGTAAATCGATACGATCGGTACGCAGGCGTTTGAGCATGTTTTCGACGACCTGCCTGATATGCTCCGGTCTGCTGTTGAGACCCGGCAGTCGCTTACCTGTCTGCTGGTCAATGTTCCAGCCAAACTTAGTGGCGATAACGATTTTGTCCCTGAACGGGGCGACGCCTTCCCCGAGAATTTTTTCGACTTCAAACGGGCCGTAGGCTTCAGCTGCGTCGAAGAACGTAACCCCTTCATCGAAGGCCCGGTGGATAACATTGACCATCTCGGGACGCCAGGGAACAGAGGTGTCATATTTGCGACTCATGTTCTGCACGCCCAGACCGACGGCAGAAACTTCCAGCTTGCCGAGTTTACGTTTGCCCGGAGCCGCAGGGCGCTGGCGGGTTTGTCTGGATGAATCGACCTGAGAGGACGGGCTCGCTGCCGATACGTGGGGGATCAGCGAGGCGGCGGCAATACCCGCCCCGGCGACTAACAGCTTGCGTCGCGCTGGCATTGTTGGGTCATTCTGGCTTTTCATTGATCGCTCCTTTTCTCAGAAAATTGAACATGAATCACATTAAACGAGACCATTCTGCCTCCTGATTGCCAACATAAAGCTGACAGTTACCTGACAGCGTTGTCAGAAACACTTACCCATCTCAGTCCCTTTCCTGACGAAAATGTTATTTCCCCGTCACGATGCTGACAGCCCTCTCTGACTACTCTGAGCCTGCAATTTTGATTCCGCGAGCCTGCATAACCAGGCCAACACTCATCGGGAGAGACCATGAAATTTACGCTTATCAGTGCAATGCTAATCACGGCAATGGCCGGAGCCACCTCAGTCAATGCGGCTGATTACAAAAAAAATCCATTCACACTCGTCTATGAAGGTGCCATTACTGAGAACGTCAAAGGCAAGGTCAACATTCATCCGGTGAAATACGATCTGCATGGCATCCAGATTGCGGCGAATGTCTATACCCCTGCTGACTACGATCCCGCCAAAAAATACCCTGCCGTGGTGGTTGCACATCCTAATGGCGGCGTAAAAGAGCAGGTCGCAGGTTTGTATGCCCAGCGTCTCGCAGAGCAGGGCTACATCACGATTACCGCCGATGCGGCTTATCAGGGTGCCAGCGGTGGTATGCCTCGCAGCGTGGATAAACCGGCTAACCGTATTGAGGATGTTCACGGCATGGCTGACTACATCAGCCAGTATCCTGGTGTGGATACCGCCCGCCTTGGTCTGCTGGGTATTTGCGGAGGCGGCGGGTATTCACTTGTTGCGGCCGAAACTGACAAGCGGTTCAAATCGATAGCAACCATCAGCATGTTTAATTCAGGCCTTGTGCGCCGCAACGGTATGCAGGATTCACAGCTGGATACTATCCAGCAGCGTCTTCAGCAGGCTTCTGACGCGCGTGCTCAGGAAGCAGCCGGAGGAGAAGTGCTTTACTCCGGCGATGCCAACCTGACTGATGAACAGATTGCTAAATTACCTTTTGCCTTATATCGCCAGGGCTACGAGTACTACTGGAAAACCCATGCGCATCCGAACTCCACGTTTAAATACACCACCAGCAGTCTTCTGGATTTGATGAGCTTTGACGTAACGGACCATATAAATCTCATCAATAAACCGCTGCTGATGATTGCCGGTACAAAAGCGGATACGCTCTATATGACTGAAAATGCGTTCGCGAAAGCCACCGGTACGAAGGACAAAGAACTCTTCCTGATTGATGGCGCTACCCATATCGAGACGTATTGGGTGCCAAAATACGTTGACCAGGCAATGCAAAAGTTAGACGTCTTCTTCGATAAGAATATTTAGTTAGCCTCCGATGACGCCCCAGCCGCGCAGGCTGGGGTATGTCCATCAGCTGTAGCCATTTTCCGCTTGCGTGTTCACGCGATAGACCCAGATTAACGAAGTTGCGGTTAAAGATAATTACGCAGCTTGAATAGGCGCTATGAATGGAATTCATAGACCTAATCTGGAACCGGGAATGAAAAGGATGAGCCTAATGTGACAGGATGGATCTGGAGAGAGTGAATCATTCACTTCAAATTACTTTCAGGCGGAGAAGCAAATGAGTACGCAAGAGCCAACATTTAGTGAGGTAGTAAAAAACAGGTACTCGGCAAGAGCCTTTCTTCCATCTCCTATCCCCAGCGATATCCTCAAAGACATTTTGCTCGAAGCGCAATGCGCACCATCCAACTGCAATACACAACCCTGGTCCCTGCATATCGTTGCAGGAGATAAACTTCGTGAATTAAGCCACGCACTGACGGAAGATCTGAGGACGGGGAACTACAGTCTTGATTTTACGTTTGATAAAGAAGCTTATCCCGAGCCATTCAGGCAACGGGCTTCGGAGCAGGGGCACTCGTACTATCAGGCACTGGGCGTTGCGCGGGGGGATAACTTAAGTCGCTCAGAAGTGGTCGAGCGTAATGTGAGATTTTTCGGCGCGCCTCATGTTGCTCTATTGTTCATTCCGGCTGTTGGAGACAACGTTCGTGTTGCCTCGGATGCGGGTATGTATGCGCAGACATTCCTGCTTTCTCTGGCAGCTCGCGGTTACGCAGGCGTTCCACAGGCAGTGCTGAGTTATTTTGCCCAAACGGTGCGTCGAATATTGAATGTTCCTGAGGGCTTCAGGCTGCTTTACGATATTTCTTTTGGGATCCCAGATAAAACGCATCCCTCCCTGAGCTACAGGGAAGGGCGGGTATCTCTGGACGAAAGTGTCGTCTGGCATCAATAACGACGTTTTATTTTTTTAGCTGAACGGTCAGTGCCATCAGGGCGCTGGCTACTGTAAACAACGCAATTATCCAGCCCATCGTCCATGGCGTGCCATCACTGAACAGAGCGAGAAGCAGTGAAGAGACGATGCCACTGCCGTATTGTAACGCGCCCATTAGCGCCGACGCGGAGCCTGCTACATTAGGCACTGCATCAAGTGCGCAAGCCGTGGATGTTGCAGCGATGATGCCATTCATAGAGAAAAACACGAACACAGCGCCGACAATCACGGTAATTCCACCTACACCCAGGCCGGTCGTGACCGCCAGCACTATTGCGGCAATAGTGGCGATGAATACGGCATTCCTGAGCAACGCTTCCAGTGGGTAGCGGTGAACCAGGCGTCTGTTGACCATACTCACAGCCATTAATCCCACAATGTTTACTGCAAACAGCCAACCGTAATGCTGCGGGTCAACACCGAAGTACGTGATGTACACAAACGGGGAGCCCGTGATAAAGGCGTAGGCCGCGACGTAATAGAACGTCAGACACAGAGTAAACCGCATGTATTTGGCGTTGGTTAGCAAGGCATAGTAGTTTTGAAAGGCTCTGGTTACGGAGGCTTGAGAGCGTTTTTCAACAGGTAATGTCTCCGGTAACCAGAATAAAGACATCAGCATTAATGTTCCGATAATCGCCAGCAGCCAGAAAATGGCATGCCACGAGGTGACTTTAATCATTTGCCCGCCGATTAGGGGCCCGGCAATCGGCGCGATGGCCATAATGATCATCAGAGTTGAAAGCATTTGTGCTGCACGAGTACGACTAAACAAGTCACGGATCATTGCTCGAGCCAGCATCGGCCCGGTACAGGCACCTAACGCCTGAAAAACACGCCAGAAGACAATTTGCACGATATCCGTTGATAACGCGCAGCCCACCGAACCGATGATGAATAGACCTAAACCGATAAACAGCGGCAGTCGACGCCCATAACGATCGCTAATCGGCCCCCAAATCAGTTGTGCAACGCAAAAGCCGATAAGGAACCCTGTGATTGTCAGCTCTGCATCACCCTGTAAATCTTTCGCCATGACGGGCATAGCCGGAAGATAAATGTCGGTTGATAAAGAGGTAACAGCCATCAGGGCGCTGAGTATGAGCAGAAACGAGAGACCGGTTTTTTTAGCTGTAGCTGACTGTGTTTGTGCCTGTTGATTAAGCATGGGGATCCGTTGGACATGAAGAGATAAGGGGCATGTTAACGGGTTTGTTCATGCGGATAATCACAGGTGGGAGGATAGGGACTATGAATGACATTCATTAATATTGTGAATTGCGATGGTAGTGAAAGAATGTTTTGAACAGGCGCTTATCTTAGTGCCTTAAAGGGAGGTATCGTTTCCGTTTAAGGATCGATTTGTGTTTGCAGACAAGGGCATGAATCATCAGATCATAAAACAGCATCCCCCTTTCTAATATAAGCAAAATTTCGTCATAAAGTCGTCGGTTAGTCTTAGCGTAGGATAATTTCCGTTTTCCAAGCGGACCCCGGTATCACCACGCCCGAACGGCTGGCTGTTGCATTGCGTCAGAGCGGAGGTGTCGTATGATCCCTCGTCATCTTTCCCTTGTCACGGTCAACCCGTTTCAACTTGCCGCGCTGCAGGCCATCATCGAGGTCGAGGAGCGGCGGCAGCGCGGGCAGTATCCGTATGCAGTCGCATTGCTTAAGCAGCTGCGCGGCGCTAAAGCGGGGCGTATTACCGCCAGCGACGTGAGCCGCGCTGCGGCAAATTACTGCCTGAAAAACCGTGGCGGTGAGCCGAAAGACCGCTATCTCGCCGCACTTAACACGCTGGTTGAAAGTCGTGGTGACGTTTGTCCGCTGCCGCTGTCGGGCTGCGCCGTCAGCCAGTATTTTCCTCAAACCGGCTATCGCCTGAGTGAACGTCAGCACCGCCGCAGGGATATCAGCAACAGCCGCAGGGAAAAACAGCAGGAAAAGGAACGCCTGCAAAAGCGCAGGCGCTATCAGACTGCGGTGGCACAGGCAGAAATTGAGCTGGCATTCGTGACCCCGATGTGGCTGGAGGTATGGTACAAACGGCAGGAAAAGCGGGGCATATATGACGATGACCTGACGGATATGTTAGCGGCGTGGGGCGGGCGTTTTACCGGTGTGCAGGTCAGGGGATTTTGCTCAGGGCAGCCGCTGTAGGCGATCCTTGATGAGATGGGCTGCGAGCTGACAGAACGTCCGGCTGCCTTGCAGCGACTCGATGAACAGATGTTGCCGAACCAGCTACACAATCACCGGAAGTGAACTATATGGCGATATTCCCGCTTTAGTTATTTGTACACTCTCAGCGACCTTAAGATGTAATTAAAATTATAGCGGGCTCACTCCCCTCGAATATTAAATTAGCGATAGTTGCATTACATTTGTCACTACACTAAAATTAGCACTACATTTGTCATTACAACAAAGGACTTCCCTATGAGCACAATGCAGATCCGCGTAGAAGAGAATTTAAAGCAAGAAGCTACACAAGTGTTAAAAAAGTTAGGCATCAACCCGTCTGATGCTATGCGGCAGTTACTCCAGTACGTCGTCGATAATGAGAAATTGCCATTTTCTGCCGTGTCTGTGGTGGTGGCTGAGAGCGATAATGATGAAGACATCATTAAAATTGTTAAGGAGCGCATGGCGCACCCTGCTGCCCGTATTCGGGTAAATATTGATGAGATTTGAGATTGAGTTTGATGCACGGGCTTTAAAAGAGTGGAAGAAGCTTGATGGAGCCATCAGGGAGCAATTTAGAAAGAAGCTTAAAAAGTTGCAGGAAAGCCCGAGGATCGAGGCTAACAAATTGCATGGCGAACTTAAAGATTGTTATAAAATTAAGCTGAGGACATCTGGTTTTCGGCTGATTTATCAGGTGATAGACCAGGAAATAATCATTTTTGTCATTGCCATCGGCAAGCGTGAAAAGGCAGAGGCCTATTCTGATGCAGAAAAACGGCTATGACCTTGATGATGAGGCAACGCGTTTAGAATATCTGATGCAATTCTATTACGAAGGTTACCCTGCAGAAGACATCACAGACATCACAGACTGAACGGATAATCGGATAAACAACTTTCGTGGCCAATCCGGTACAACGCATTTAACAGTACTGTCTATGTTTAGGTTCAATGAACGACCTTATACATATCTTTAGGTATTTTCACCTGAACCCGACGGGAGTTCCTTTGGAAAGCATTCAATTATTTACTGATGAACATGATGACGTCCTGATCCCAAATGAAATTGTCGAAATCATGCTGAGTAAAGATGTCACCATTCAGGCCGCCTGGCGTATTTACCGTGGTCTGACTCAAAAGGATGTTGCTGAAAAACTGGGGATTAAACAAGCCGCAGTATCTCAGTTCGAGAAGTCTGAGAATCCACGAAAAGACAACATTGAACGTCTGGCCCAATTATACCAATGCAAAGTTGAACAACTAACAATGGACTGATGCTGTCAGTTCATTCGTTTATCTGCCTATCTTATTAGTTACAACATTCACATGACCCCCCTTCAACTACGCCGTGCAAATCTGAGGCTCCCGAGCTGACCATCAACAATGCACCGCGCACAGCGGTAACCCCTGAGCGGAAGCCGACCGCCCTGAAAAGCCGCGCCGCCCCGGCCAAAGGCCGGGATCAGTGCCGCTTTAATAGACGGATGTTGTAACTACTACATTGGTGTTGCTGAAAGATTGTCGCTTTGAGCTTGAAGGAACACGCCCGTAAGCGCCCAAAGGGCGCCAACGCGGAGATACGCCACGGCTGCGGCCAAGGCCTTGCCGTGACCACTCCGACGGCGTACCTAAAGTTCTGTAGAGGTATTACGTTGGTTAAGTCTGGCAGGCAGAGTGGGGGATTGAGGATACCAGGAACCGATAGTCGTCGGTGATGCTGGGAACATCAGCCCCAGATTTGCCAAGAAGATTTACTGTCGCCTGCATGCCCTGGCGGGCATAAAAATCTGCACTGGACGTTATTTTAAACGCTCACTGGCTAACTGATAGACGTCACTGCGTTCTCTTTTACCAACGGCTACGACTGCGATAATCAGGACGTCATCAATTACTTCGTAGACTAAACGGAAGCCCGATGCGCGCAGTTTGATTTTATAACACCCGGGCATCCCGCGAAGTTTGGCCGAAGGAACATGAGGATTTTCGCAACACTTTTTCAGTTTCTTAGCAAATTGTTGTTGAAGCGCCTTATCAAGCTTGTCCCATTCTTTGGCTGCAGATTCACGAAACTTAATCGTGTATGTCATGCAAAATGGTCCAAATCCACTTCAACCAGCGCCTCTTTGCATCGCTCACTAACCAGCTTAATTAATTCCTGATCATCCAGCGCATCTAGCATTTGTTCATATAATTTTGCGGGCACGCAATAAAATGCAGGTTGGTTGCGGTTCAGGATGGCCACAGGATACCCGTCACCTGCCCCTACAGTTCCCATGGGATTTTTTTTTAGTTCGCTGATGCTCGCACTGGTGTCGCTAAGAATAATATTTGGCATGTTGCCTCCTGACTAAGACCTTTTGACAGCTCTTAGTCTAAGGGATGAAAAGACCTATTAACAGGTCTTTTTACTTAAACCACCTATTATAGTTACCAGTCACTCCGTGACGAAGTAGTCTTCTCACTATTTGAGACCGTTACCCGGCACGTGTCTGTACCGGTGTGTATCTATGATAATCCGGGCACTACGCATTTTACCTTTACGCATGAACTACATGGTCGTCTCTCATCACTTGAGGGTGTTCACTCGGTCAAGATCTCAGACGTCCCGGATAGCCAGGCTGCAGCGACTGAGAGGGTGGATACTCTACGCAGACATCTTCGCCCGAAAGTGACAATCGGTATCAGTGGTGATGCTTCTGCCGGACTGGGATTAAATGCTGGCTGTGAGATCTGGTACTCCGTGTGCGAAGGTCTGTTCCCTGAGATGGTGAAACAAATCATTGAAGCAGCGGGGGCAAACGATCATCAACGCGTTACTGCCCTGACAACCCGCCTTGTTCCGTTGTGGTCGTGTTCCGTAAACATGGCTGAAGTATCTGCCGCTGGTGTGCTTGGCCTTATCGACATGGATTGCCTGCCTCGACCTCTGCAACCGTTGTCAGCAGGCGATATCGCGGATATTGCCCATGTGATAAGGACGCTGGAGCTGAAGTAATCTCTCCGCAGGACTGGCAGTTTACCGGTCCTTTTGAAACAATTACCGCAATTTTTTACCCGCCGACGAGTCTGAAACAACCATTAAGGGGACCGCTTAAAAAAAGGAAAATATCCTACGCTAAGCCAGTGACTTAAGCAGGTATGACGGTCCGATTTGTGCCAGAAGCGGACGTTCCCATAATAGTGACAATTGGGTAATCACATCTTGTTTTCTACGATAAATATTCATCTAATTGCCAGACCATAATCGCTTTTTCCTTTTAATGATTTCAGACAAGGCACATACGTGATTCAGTTAAGAAAAGCTCAATACAGTGACGCCGGGGCAATTGCACATCTCCACGCAGCCGGATGGCGTGATACCTATGGAAATGTGATGTCTTCAGATTTTCTCGGAAATCATGCGCAAAATGAGCGCTTTTCCCACTGGCAGTCTCTGTTGAATCAGAGCAACCGAGATGTGGCTGTTTTTGTCGCAGAAAATGAAGAGAACATTGAAGGATTTATATGTGTAATGCTAAAGAAGGATGCGCAATGGGGGGCGTACATTGACAGTCTGCATGTCAGTTCTGCCCTGCGAGGCCAGGGTGCAGGAAAAAAATTGCTCCATCATGCAGCAGAGTGGGTATGCAGCGAAGATGCTAAGTCACCGCTTTACCTGTGGGTTTTTGGGGTCTGACGCTCAGTGGAACGAAAACTCACGTTAAGCAACGTTTTCTGCCTCTGACGCCTCTTTTAATGGTCTCAGATGACCTTTGGTCACCAGTTCTGCCAGCGTGAAGGAATAATGGCCGAGCATATTGATATGTCCGTGGCAAAGCGGGGAGAGGCGTGCGATATCTTCATCATTCAGTGTTTCACCCTGCGCCCGGAGATGATCCAGAGCTGCCTGCATATAAATAGTGTTCCATAACACGACGGCGTTAGTGACCAGCCCCAGAGCTCCCAACTGATCTTCCTGACCGTCGGTATATCGTTTTCTTATCTCACCTTTTTGACCGTGACAGATGGCTCTGGCAACTGCATGACGGCTTTCTCCCCGATTAAGCTGGGTCAGAATGCGCCGGCGGTAATCTTCATCATCAATATAATTAAGCAGATACAGCGTTTTGTTGATGCGCCCCACTTCAATGATTGCCTGAGTCAGTCCGGAGGGACGTTCACTTTTCAGCAATGAACGGACCAGCACTGAGGCCTGTACTTTGCCCAGCTTCAGGGAGCCTGCGGTCCGGATCATTTCGTCCCACTGAAGGACTATTTTTCGGGGATCTGATTGCCCTCTGGCAATATCATTCAGCACGCCATAGTCGGCATCATGGTCCATTCGCCAGAAAACCGAAGCACCGGCATCAGCCAGGCGTGGAGAAAACTGGTATCCCAGCAGCCAGAAAAGGCCAAAGACAAGATCGCTGGCACCTGCCGTATCGGTCATAATTTCGGTTGGATTCAGCCCGGTCTCCTGTTCCAGAAGGCCTTCCAGCACAAAGATAGAGTCCCTCAGCGTCCCCGGTATAACGATGCCATGAAAGCCGGAATACTGATCGGACACAAAGTTGTACCAGGTGATCCCTCTGTTATTACCAAAGTATTTGCGGTTAGGTCCGGCATTGATTGTTCTGACTGGCGTAACAAAGCGCATTCCATCTGCAGATGCCACTTCTCCTCCACCCCATATCTGTGCCAGTGGCAGCGTTGCCTGAAAATCAACCAGTCTGGCATTAGCGCTGGTGATAGTTTCAGCCCGCAGATAGTTCGCTTTTGTCCAGTTCAGCCGGTGTCGGGTCAGTGCAGGAACATTTGATCTGATCAGTGGTTCCAGACCGATATTGCAGGCTTCAGCCATCAGCACGGCGCTGATGCTGACGGGCAGATCATCAACTCTGGCACTGGCTTCACTGGCATGGAAAAACTCATCAGCAAATCCGGTATGGGCGTTAATTTTGAGCAGCAACTCCGTTAAATCCACCGGAGGGAGCAGATCACTGATCATTTTGCTCAGTCGTTTCAGACTGTCCGGCTCATCAAGACTGGCGAGGGGAGAAATTGTCAACCGGGGCTTCGGGCCAGAAACATCGAGTTCGACAGCCTCATTTTCGCCAAGACGTGCAGCAACCTGTCTGTAACGACTATCAAGCTGATGGCCCAGAGATTTTATTGCTTCCTGCGGGTCTGTCGGGTGCCCCAAAGAACGATAAACCTTAATCCGATTTGCCTGCCAGTCAGCACCCTGTAGTAATCTTGCACGAGGATCTCCCCACCGGTTACTGCCGGTAACGTAGACATCCCTCCGTCTCAGACTATCCTGCAGTTTACTGAGAAAGCAGAGCGTGTATCCCCTTCGGGTGATATGTTTTTCCTTGTTAATCACCAGCCGTTTCCATGACTGACTGATGATTTCCGTTGGTGCGTCGTCAAAAAACTGCCGCCGTGAGCTGAACTCCCGGCTGAGGTAGTCACAGGCATTCAGAGTGGTAACCCCGGCAGGTGCGGATGAAAATTTAACGGTATTCAGCAGATGGGGCAGGAAACGACGAACGCGCCCGTACTGCTCCACCATTTCGTCATGAAAATTATCGTCTGAGGGCCGGGCAATTTCACGGACAAGCGTGATGATTTCAGCCAGCTTTTGCCTAGGGATGTAGCTGAACGCCTCAGCACGAATCGATTCGTCCGGTGTTTCTTCTTTCAGCAAGTACGAACATGCGCTGGCGAGCGCCAATGCAGATTTATCCAGATCCTTCAGCGAGCGGAGCCGTTTTTTCTGCCCAATCTTTCTGGCGTCACGGATGATAACGGCCAGCATGGCGTCCAGAACGTCCAGTGCATCATCCAGCGCCAGCGTTTCCCATGCAAGGACAAAGGCAACCAGAACCGCCATCCTTTTCTGCGGTGACATCCTGGCAATATTGAACACCGAAGTCATACCAGCATAACGTGCGAGATTTTTCAGGCGCACAGCCGGGAGTGTACTCAGGTTTTCAGCATGCAGGCCAAAATCGTTCAGAGTTTTCCAGCGTTCAATTGCTTCATTAAACGCCGGACCACTGATGGTCACAGGGCCTTTTTTCAGTGATTCCAGTAAAGACAGGCGGCTGCAATCAGTTGGCCCCAGCAGCATCTCCAGCTGTGAACGCTGTTCGGCTGACGGTATCAGTGCCAGTTTGTTCCACAGGCGCAACGTCGCCTTTTCCCTTACCTCTGAAATCAACCGGGTCAGCGTGGTGGCTCCGGGGAGAATAATACGATGTTGCATAAGCCACCCTGTCGCCAGGTCGAAAAGCAGGCCAGGACGTTCGTTGCTTATCCAGCTCCGGGTATATAAAAGACGGGTAAGGCGAAATGTCCAGGGCCAGGCAAATTCACGATACTGATAGTGCTGACGTATCAGCGCTGCATGCTCACGGCGGGTATTTTCCCTCTGACCGTATTCTGCAAGAACGGTGATATCACGAATCCCGAGCTGTCTGGCGGTAAAATGCCGGACGCCGGAAGGAATATGATTCATGTCAGTAAGAAAAGTGCCCAGAAAACGCACACACCCGATTTGCAGGGCAATACCAAGTCGATTGTGATCACCCCGGCTTTTCCCGATAAATTCTTTATCCGCTTCATCAAGATGAAAATAACGCGCCAGCTGAAGTTCATCGGGTTCGCCAGTGAACCTGCCATAACTCTCAACCTGCTCAGTGGTCAAAAAATCAACGGGCATATCGGCCTCCCTGCCTGACGGCTTTTTTAACACAACTGCAACCGTTCGAAATATTATAAATTATCGGACATCGTAAAACTGTTACATTAATATGTCTATTAAATCGTAAATTTGTAATAATAGATATGAGTTGTCCGATATTCGATTTAAGGTACATTTTTATGCGATTTTTTGGTTACGCTCGGGTCTCAACCAGTCAGCAGTCTCTTGATCTTCAGGTCAGAGCACTCAAAGACGCAGGTGTGAAAGCAAACCGTATATTTACCGATAAGGCATCCGGCAGTTCCACCGACAGAGAGGGTTTGGACCTGCTGCGTATGAAAGTGGAAGACGGTGATGTTGTTCTGGTGAAGAAACTCGACCGTCTTGGTCGCGATACCGCCGATATGATCCAACTGATAAAGGAATTCGATGCCCAGGGAGTTGCCATTCGTTTCATTGACGATGGGATCAGCACCGATGGAGATATGGGCAAAATGGTGGTCACTATACTGTCTGCTGTCGCTCAGGCTGAGCGAAGTAGAATTTTGGAACGGACCAATGAAGGTCGGCAGGAAGCGAAGCTGAAAGGTATCCGGTTTGGCCGCAGGCGCACTATCGACAGAAACAGCGTGCTGGCGCTTCATCACGGCGGAACGGGGGCCACGGCGATAGCCCGGCAGCTCGGCATTGCCCGTTCCACGGTGTATAAAATTCTGGAAGACGAAAAGGTCGCATAAAGCGACCTTTTTTCCATTATAACGACATGATAGTACAAGTTTTTATATCTCATGTAGGCAAACTTCAAGTGCTACTTACTGAGTGCGTTTAGCCAGTCGTGGGCACTGCGAAGACCATTTTACAAATTTGGCATTGTAGACAGAGTCATCATCGCTGACGAACGAGACTTCGCCTTCTTTAGCTCCTTCCTTCAGCGTTCCCAGCAGATCTGCCTGCACCGTACGCTCCTCAAACTCCTTGCCTTTATCATCAAATGCTTTGTAGCAGCCAACAAAACCAGTCAATTCAATCGGCTGTTTAATTTTAGTATATACAACCACCTTGAACGTTTTTTCGTATTTCGGATGCCCTTCAACTACCACCGTCCCTTCGGAGGATGGAATGGCTTGTATAATCAATTTACTATGCAAATCTTCAGCCGCTACTGAAGAAAATGAGAGTAGAACAAGCGAATAAATAAGAACTGTACATATCTTTTTCATTGAAAACCTCCTTTTATGAGGGTTTGTTATACCGCAACCATATTACGTACTGTAATCTAAATGTAACGTAATTTGTGGAAATTAGTCCCCCCACTTTGACATAGCTTCATGGGAGACGATTTTGTTACACAGCCTATCATCCTTAACGTGAGTTTTCGTTGCAATCAAAGAGATGAAGATAAATTCAATACAAACAAAAAATTAAGGTCTTAACGTACGTTTTCGTTCCATTGGACCTCAAACCCCTATAAATAGCAACGTCTGCTTCTCGCTCAAGAAGCCTGTCAACGTAGTCAAGCCCAACCACAGCCTAGAGGTTCAAAATTCACCTGAAGGTACAATAATTTTCGATATCCAAACGGCCCCCATCGTATTGTACGGTTAGCCCCTTCCTTTCAGATGGGGAGAATCTCAACTGTCGCACTATTGGAAGCAGCTATTTAATTCCGTAATTGTAAATTTTGTTTCCCAAAATTGACCTATTCCAAATGAATACTACTATTAATTTTACTTTTTTTAATGGATGAGCAACCTGTGAAAGGGATAAATTCCGAGGAGTGGGTTGTAGTGGTTTCACCTAAAAGTGAGGCCGTAAGGGAGGGTATGAATGGGAAAGGAAAGTAACACAGCTAATCAAATTGATGATTACTTCCGGGCTATGAATGAAGGATCGCTTAGTGAAAAGCAGACATATTGTAAACTCTTTGCCGAACTTACTTCAATGCATAAGACGGTAAGCAGGAAGGACATAATTCGGGGATTGGTTGAAAAATTGGAAACGGAAAAGGACGTAAGAGTTGCCGATATTTACCGTAACATGCTTGAAATGATGCATCCGCCCACTATCGAATGAATCAAAAACTAATAAATGCTCGAAGGCGGCAACTTTCCAGATTGATAAAAAAATCTATAAAATTAGCTACTAGCTTATTAAGTTAGTAGCTAATTAATCATGGCATCATCAAATCTGCTGTAACTTAAATTTAACTCCGCAGGCTCGAGCATAGCGAATGAGGGTTCATAGCTCATTTTTATGGCGTTTTTCTCCATCCTGCTAACGGTAGGTGGTTTTACCCCCCATGCGTTCAGCAACCTGCGCAGATGTTAATCCCGCTTCAACCCACCAATCCAGCAAGGTAGTCTGAAGACGTTCGGGAGCTTCCTCGGCTTCATAAGCCGCTTTGTACTCTGGATCTTGCATTGATTCGGTGTGAATCTGAGTGAGCGTTTTATATTTCATTTTTCATCTCCTCCAACCGGCGAAATGCTAGTGCTATCTCACTTGATGGCGTATTCTGTGACTTCTTAATGAAGACACGTATTAAATAATACGCTCACCTGACTGATATACCCATAGTCCTCGAGCTATGTCAGTTCCCATCATCCTGATCTCAAATAACCCATCGCCTAAAAGCTTTGTATCCGCTTCTCTGAGCAAGCGCAGCTTAGCTTCAAGCTTTTGTAGCAATCTGATCATTTTCGACCGTACCGCCACAGGCAGCGCTACCAATTCGATTTCTGCCTCTTCATAAAAGATTATAGTGAACAATGGCGTTCCTCCCTGATCCAAATATTGGCTTATAAGCTATGTTAGCTCTAAAGCAAATTTTAATTGGCTATTTGGTAGGGTAATATATTGATGCTTTCATTGCCTGCACGATGGAAGTGGGAGAGCGGGGAGGTTCAGGCGTTTCCGCCCCGCCCTCTCATCCGAGATAGGAAGGCTTATGGTGTAGAAGCTCTTGATGTAATAGCTTCTTTGACTCACTTTGATATCTATTAGTTCTGTCTAAAACAGTCCCAACATGGGACTAACCTGACATTTCGGTAATTCTGTCCATCGACATCCTCCCCCACTATTTATGGCGTGGGGAGATGTCAATCTATTGATAAGTTAGGGTAAATGTTGCACTGGCGTTTGCCGTGCCGGGATTGATTACATTACCAGTCTGGAAATAACGTGCCTGAAACGGAATGTCATACCTTCCCTGGGTTAGATTCTCGCCGCTGAAAAAAGGCACGCCCAGCATGAGCGGATTGTTACCGTGAAGTAACTGGATCCCTACACCACTTGCGCCGTCTCTGGCACTGTTGATATTAATGACGCCTTTTGCTGCATCATATACATTACCATCGAGGCGTACATTTACACGAGTCCCGGCATTACAGATCAGCGGAATAGTGAAGTTCCTGGTATTAACGTTTCCCGGCCAGCTGCCGAGGCCACTGAACTCGTTTTTATTGACACTGCCCATCGGAACGCTGATGACCGGCGTATTAACGGTGCATGCTAACGTCGTGACATTGAAACTGCTGATATTGATATCTGACTCCGGCGAAAACCAGCCGCTCTGGTTGTTGCGCAAAATAAATGCGCCAACATTACGTGCTGTTACTGTGCCGGAACCTGTGACCTCAGCCGTTTTGTAGAACGTTATCATTGCTTTCAAGGTATTAGGCTGATTACCAAAGATACCGTTTATACTGCAAATTATTTTGTTATTTGGATTGCCATCTGCGGTACCTGTGGCCCCGTCGACCCAGCCAGTTGTACCCCCGCAGGCAGAGACCGTAACGCCACCAATAGCATAGCCTACTCCTTCAATATTAGTTTTATAGACACGTCTGCCGTTAAAGTTTCCAACATACGTACCGTAACCCTTAACGCCCATCTGCTGATAAGACAATTTGGGATCACTGTTGGTACAGCTGTAAGTGGCCACAGTACCCGATGTTATCTGGGTTCCGATAACTGAACCTACAGGTATGTCTCGCTGCACGGTAATATTTTGTGGAGAAAGTGTGGTCAACGCCGTAACCTGTTTACAGCTGAAGGCCAGCGCAGAAAGCGGAAGAAGTCCTGCCACCAGAACAATGGACGAAATTAAGATTAGGCGTTTCATGGTTCTCACTCTGATTAGCGACAAATAGCGGTAATGTTAATGACGGCAGTGTTCTTCTGCCCAATATGATAGGGGGCAGTGCAATGCCCGTTATCCCAGCGGATTAAAATTTCGCCCTGTTCAGGCACGCCGCCCAGATAGACGCGCTGCTTATCGTCAACAATACCCGGTATGCTCGCATCGTCTTGCCTGAGGATGGCAGATGCGCCAAAAGGAATATCGGTACCCGTAAGGGTAAACATGGTTTTATAGCCAATTACCGTGGGATAGTGGGCTACCGTCAGTGCTCCCTGAGTAGGGATAACGGTCTGAATATTATTCAGCACATCGACTTTATCGTTCAGACTATCAATATCCAGACTTATGCGGTTACGGTGATAAGGATTTACATAGGGTACAATGGCATAGCCGACATTATCAGTATATACGCCGGTGTTATTCTGGACTTTAACGCGGCGCGTGCCTTCAGCTTTTACTAAAGCTAGAGTGTCGCCCAGAGGCTGGGAAAACGTGACGCCATAGGGATGGGCCACGACCCCGCCCATCGCCCCATAGTTCACCTGGTGAGTATCTTTAGTGTAATTGTAACCCACCTGATACTCGCCAAAAGATGCCTTGTAATCAAGCGAAACACTGCCATTCGCGCCCTGATCGTGGTTGGTATAAGCCTGCTGAACGTTATACGCCAGACGGTTATCCTCCAGCGCATTTCCAGAAATACCCAGAGAACTGCTGCTGTCCCGTCTGCTGGTGTTGCCAGACAGATTCATCCAGCTCTGCGGCATAAAGGCATCGAACGGTACCTGGACTGCAAACGCCAGTACCCGATCGGGTTTGTTATAGTAAGGCGTGCTTGCATAGGTATAGTTCAGGGAATAATTAATGCTGGAATAACTGGTGTTATAACCGACGTTAAGGCTGCGTTCCTTTCCTGCTATCCCCCAATATTGTTGCTCATAAGCCGACAGATACAGGCTACCGAAAGTCTTGAGGGCCTGATTGATATTAATCTGTGCCTTGCTGCGTTTATTGTGGTCATAGCGCCACTGGTTATAAACATCGCGGTCGTCCTGCAAATGCTCATTATTTCGGTAACCTTCGGGAGGATTATCGGCCAACAGCGCTCTGGCGTAATACCCGTTTGCCTCATCGAAATCATAATACCCTGATGTGGAGTACCGATAGCCGGCCAGCGTAAACGTTGTACCGCTTGGCGCAATATCCTTTGAATATTGAAAGCGAAACGATGCACCGCGTTTAGTCTCGTCGCGAATATCGGTTTCAGCGAGGGTACTATCAAGAGAGACAGACCCGATATCACCCAGACCTTTTCCCATACCAAAGCTGGCGGCCCTGTAATGTTTCGCCAGCAAAGTGCCGCCATAAAGCGTACTGCTCCATGGCATGCCATAGGTGCCTGTAGACTGAATGAATAACGGCGTACGGGTAGCCCCCCCGGTTGAATGGTATTCACCCGCGGTGACCGAATACTTTAACTGGCCTTCGCGCTGCATAATCGGCACTGATGAAAAGGGCTGAATGAACTGGCGAACGGTACCATCGGCTTCGCGAACTGAGACATCCAGATCGCCGCTGGCGGAGGTAGGATACAAATCATTAATGGCGAAGGGACCGGCAGAAACATACGACTGCCAAATGATGTTGCCATTTTGGCGGATAGTGACCTGGGCATTGCTCTGCGCTATACCCCTGACCACCGGCGCATAACCTCGCAGACTGTCCGGGCGCATATTATCATCGGAGTAAATCTGCGCTCCACGAAAAGCAAAGCTGTCAAAGATGTCAGAGGGCGTATGACTTTCTCCAATAACAAGCTGACTTTTCAGTGCTCTGATATCGCGGTTTATATAAGTATTAATACTGTTCCATGAACGGTTATGAGGACTGTCCGTGTAAGTAGAATAGTTGCGCAACCGCCATGCGCCTAGGTTAACTCCACTGCGCAGATTCAGATAAGCATCGTTGACGCCGCCGGACTTCCCGTCACGCCACGACTCAGACCCCGAGTAGCCGTAATTCACAAAAAACATGTTCACACCGTCATCCCAGCTGTCTGGATCAACATATCCCTGGGCATTTTTACGAATAAACTCCTGAGGAATAGAAATATCCAGACGCTGTTGAGCAAAATCAAACGTGACTTTACCATCCGGGATGGCATCACGGATGTCGGTAATGTCAGCTTTGTCTGCCAGTGCCATAAATTCAGGCGTAGCATTAGCTTCAGTACCCCAGACAACTAAATCATGTTTAGTCAATATCGGTACCAGCCTGTGGTCATCTAGAATATATATTATGTTTTTATCATCAACATAGTTACCGTTGATATAGATTTCACTCTTATAACTCCCGGGAGCCTGACTACCGGTTTTGCTAAACCCAGACAGGTCGACGGTAGCGTTTTTGTTATCTGCCACTTCAATAAATGCAGGTTCAAAATAGTCATCAGCGCACGCGAATCCAGCATTGAGGGCAAGGCACACAGACAGGCTCAACAATGAGGGAGAAAATAAAGAATATGATTTTTCACAGAGCACGTGCTGCATGAACATGATGTATTTAGTCCTGATGATTAGAGTTTGACTTGCTGTTCTTCTGAGATTCCGCCAAAGTCATTAATCGCTCTCCAGCTTATTTTAGGGGCTTGGGCAGTAACGGAACCTAGTGAAATCCCCTCTTTAGGAAGAACCATTGATATATCTTTCAGCGGCACGCCATTTACTTTAACCTCATAGAAAGACACGCTGTACGCCGTAGGATTGAAGGCAAACAGTTTTCCGTCGCGCTGTTTAAACTCTATCTTTTGATACGCCGTTGCGGGATCGCCGGTTAAACCGGCCGGCCGATAAAATAGTTTCATAGTATTTTTTACCGCTATGATCAGATCATTGGTGGAATTTTTATCGGTAGAAGGAATACTTTTAATGTTCAGCCAGTATACGGACTCTCTGTCCTGCGGTAAGTCATTACCTGTATAGGCAATGCGTACTGAATTCTGGCTATGTGGTTCAAGGCGGAAAAGAGGTGGTGTGGTAATAAACACTTCACCTGTATCATTGCTGTCCGCACGCTTATCTACCCAAGACTGAATAAGATAGGGTTTATCGTCGGGATTATTAACTCCGATCGTTGCCTGTTTCATCTTGCCATCGTAAACGACGCGCGTCCCACCAACCTCTACGCCCGCATATGCCGTCGAAAAATAACAGAACAAAGCGAGCGGGATTTGGCTTAAAAAAATGCTTCGCATATCTCTCCCTTATATTAAAATAAGAGCCGCTTTGCGGCTCTTATTTTTTAATTATATACGATGGTAAATGAGGTTGTTGAGTTAGCAGAACCTGCAGTGACTTTATCCGCAGTAGCATAATATTTCGCAAAGTAGTTAAGTGTATTTGTGCCCTCATCGGTAAGATTGACCTGAGCACTTGGTGTACCTACGGGAATGAACGTAGTGCTGTCGGCTTCATAAAGCGCAATACCCACATTGGTGGCGGTCTGTCCTGAATTAAGCGCCAGGATCTGATGATTGGCTGAACTTGCAGGACCATCAAAACGTACGTGTGCGGTTGTAACATTAGCCGGACAGTCGTTCAACACGATTGAAAAATGGGTCGGAGATGCCGTTGAACCTGATGCTCCAAATGCACTGGTTGAAACGGTACCTAGGTTAACGGTCTGGTTAGCCGAGCCAGGATCAACTTTACAGGCTATATCTGTAATATTGCCAGTAAAGTTGATGGTGCCATCTGCAGCATACAGGGAACCGGAACAGCATAAAGAGACTATAAGTAAAGCCCCAGAGTAGTTTTTTTTCATTAATACCTCAATGTCATTAAATATAAATTTGTGAAAAACAAAAATAATAAATGATTTTTTCTTCCATATAGCATGAGCATTTTAATGCATTATGCATGGCATTTATCAATATCACGAAAAATATTAAAAAATCCAAGGTGCCATTATGCTTAATAGCAGGCTCTTAAATATTATGTGTTATTAACTCTAAACAAGTATTAAACGACAGAAACTTTCGATTCAAATTTAAATTTTCAGCACCACGTAAAGAGTTATGTAAAAAAAATAAAACTTTTAGAAATGATAAGTGTTATCACCTATCATTTATTGACTTTTTATTTTTCCCAACCTAAATAGCTGCGCGAAATAAGTGATCACTTTAGGGAGCTCAATAAGAATTGAGCGATATGTTCAATCGTCAAAAAGAAATACATCAACCGAACTGAGCGATGCCAACCATAAAACCCATTCCCCGGCTATACGGATTTAGATAAAAGCTCCCCTCGTCGCTGACTTCCTGAGGCAATCCGTACACTTTCTGGCATGCCTGCACGCGTCATTTTGTTTAATTCGCGGATCATGGCCATAGCCTCCTAAACCTGCGCATCATAATCCCGCAACGTAAGAAAGCTGTTTGACACGGAACATTGCAGTTTCAGCCACTGAATGTCGGTTGTAAGCCGTGTGCCATTTCCAGTACGCATTGCTTCCCGTCAGCCGTTGCCGGGCAACCACCTGATTTCTATCGTCATATTCAGCCGGCCAGTAACCTGCCTGGGTTCGCTGCGAGATAAGTATTTTGACTTTCTTACGCCGCAGTTCGTCGTGACACCGTCTGGTGTCATAAGCTCCATCAGATTAAGCGCCCCTGACTTTCCGATGTGTCTGGCGAATAAGTCCCTGGAATGCCTCTGCATCAGTCACGTGGTTCAAGGACAGGTCAGCTCAGATAATCTCATGTGTATCAGCGTCAACCGCCAGATGCAATTTCAGCCAGAAGCGACGCTTTTTTTGACCGTTTTTTTTCAACTTCAACTCTCCCTGACCGAAAACTTTTAAGCCGGTGGAATTGATATTCAGGTGTTAAATTTCACCAAGTGTGGGGCTTTTGAAAGGGATGTTGATAGACTTAGCCCGCCTGCAGACGCAGGAATAATCCGGGCAACGGAGCGGGAACTTCATCAGGATAAAAATGGAATCAATGAATCTCTGCACGGCGCACAGCGTGAGGCGAAAAATGCGCTTCAGCATCAGAACGGTGGAAATGGTCAGCTCAAAATTACGTTGAGGACGACCACGTGAAAAGGTTTTAGGTTCGTCATGCGTCAGTGAGCCCGGATTGACGAGGGCTTTGTTGTATACATTCCCGTTGGTGATTGTGAACTTTTGTTTCGCCACGGGATACCACTACAGGATCGGGAATGTGATAATCTGATCCTGATTACGGCCAAACGTTCGATTTATTCAATAAAGCCGCTAACAGGGGGAAAGAACTGCTATCAGCGCTATCAAGAAAATATTCAGTTAATATGAACATCAGCAGCAGGAATTAAAGCACCTGCGGAAAGAACTGGATCAGGCCAAATTCAAAAATCGTAAGTCTCAGTTGACAATTAGGATGTTTAGAACTACACAGAAAGAACTTTTTAATATCACTGGCTAATATCAAATAGATAAATAGGGATGGGTTACATGCAAAGAATTATGAATGTATTAAGTCACATCGGGAAATTTTTGAATAGTCACATGGACATGGTTGCGAATGCAATAAACATAACTTTATTCTTATTTTTGTGCGTATTATTCCTAATTGGGGATAAAGGAGTGAAGATTAAGTGTTGTATTTTTTTGACAGGACTAATAATTATTATTTTATTAAGAGAGGTTTTATGATACGTAAGTTTATCAGCGCGTTGTTTTGGGGATTGTATTTTGAATGGTGATATTTGGATGCTTTCTTATCAAACACTCATTGAAGCTATTTAGTGATTTAGGGATTCACGTTGGATGACATACTAGCAAGCACAGGCGGCAGGTGCTCAGGTTCGCAAAGGTGAGTGCGGATAGGTGGCTTCGGTAACGTTATCAGCCATGACAGAACTCCAGTGAGGAAACAGAGTTGAATCTCCAGACAGATAACCCGGACAGGACAGTAATGAGACAATCCATCAGGCATTTCTTGAGTCACGCGCACCGGTGAGGAGATGCCTGGCAAGAAGGCGCTTCCGGCAACCGACGAGTCTAGGGCAGGACATAATAGGTCGATCGCTGTATGAGTCAGGAGGCGGGAAGTTCTTCACCGCATCAGTAATCACACTAATCAGGTAAACGGCAAACTGAGTCATGATAAAAACTGACACCGGCATTATTACTATCGCTGTGGAACATCACTGCGTCTGTTTGCCGCGAGCCTCCCATCCCATTTCCAGCGCTTTGCTATCGGGAAGAGCACGAAGTTGCCCAATCCACCGGCTGCCTCGCGAACAGAACGAGAACAACTGCAAGGTTTTGATACTATTTTTCATATCCGTATAAATTAATCCTACCCGACAAATACTCACCTAAATATACTTCACTGATTTTATTGAAGCCTTGCTTTGTAACTTCACTTTCTAACCAGTCACTGTCCTTGTTAAGGATTTCGAGCAGATCATGGTTTGACAAACCATCCACTATAATTGGATAGCGTATATTTTCATCACCACTCTGTATAATTGTTAACTGCCCATTTTGTTCGAGCACCACCCGTTTTAGTTGTTCAATTTCATAAATACCATTTGCTCTTAATTTAAACATCAAGTCATTTGCAGAAACGCCATTTCGTAAACACTCCTTAACATTAATGCTGCCATTATGTATCAAAGTAATAGGTTTTCCATCAATTATTCTTTTAACTATCCGACTATTTTCTTTCAAAAACTTAAGAACAAAGACCAAAAACGTCCATATAATTAACACTAGGACAAATTGTAGTACTGTTATCGATTCGTTGTAAATTACGCCACCTATAATGCCCCCCAGTACATAGTTTTGAACCTGGTCCATTGCGGATGAGGGGGCAAGATTTCCTTTCCCTATGAGATTTATTTGAACAATTAAACACAGTATCCCCAGACCTAATTTTATAATGATAGGTAAATAAATTATCATTTGCACTCCTCAGTTTTTCAAGATTTGTATTTCTGGATTTACTAAAGAAACCTCAACTAGATTGTATGTTTTTTGATCCAGACTTAAGTTAACACGGTAATAAAGATCATTAATTTTAACGATAATACCATCAGAAAGCTGTGCTGAACTGGAAAATATATAATTCACATTCACTTCTTTTTCTTGTGATAACAACCTAACAAAGTTAACCATTTGTGATGATTGGGAGTGTATGTTTTGACTATCGGTATAATCTGCATACTGTACACCAGAAATAAAAAGTAAAAATAAGAAGGCTATGATTGTTAAGTCACGATATTTAGTTTGCAAGCGATGACGCATATACAGACTAAAAACAACAATCAAAACAAATAAAGTACTAAATATAACGATGAATTTTAAATAATCATTGATGTTAGACTGCATTTGTAGATAATCGATACTATAAAATCTCATATATTTGTAATCCCTAAAACCACAAAACCATATTTTTATTATAGTAACACGTTACCATTCCCGCTCTGATGTTACTTAACAACTAATAATTATCAGTTATCAGTTGAAATTTGTCATTATCTTTTAGGATGCAGGATGGAGCAACGATGGATTAACTATCAAGTTCCCATTTTACAACGTTTCAAATGAAGGGCAGCAGAACCAGGTCGCTGCCCTGAAAAACAGCAAGATTTCCTACCCACTTTCCGCTCTATTTGTTGTCAGCTCCTCGCTCAAAGCAGACCTTAAGCCAACTGATTCGTGCCAAGAGTAGAATGCCGCTCTACAGTCAGATTTCAGTCCAAACTCATTTTTCCGAAACAAAACTCCAGTGAACGCTAGTCGAAAGTGTCACGAACGGCCCCCACAAGCCATACATTGCGATAGTGTCAACATAAAACTTCCTGCTTGCTAACTGCTGGTTGAGCTTAGCCAGAGCGCTAGTACCGTGGATACTGCTGGGGGGACTTTTTATATCCCAGTCAATCTTCACATCTATTTTGGGTATGAGTTATGTTCATGTGAGAAAAGCGACTAACGTCAAGATATGTCAATTAGCAGAAAGCAGGTCATTACTATTCCATTACCATTAATGTATCCCATAAGATACATTAATGGCATATTCCATCATTAAGTATCTGCGGGGATACTTATTCCTGTAGTCTTTATCACTTAGGTTTAAGTATCGCCTTCATAATCATATTTTCATGGAAAAGGTAATTTGAGTCCCATGGGATACATTTTTGCTTTACACTGGGTTTATAGTATCCTAGGAGACACATATGACCACTCTCTATGATGTTGCAGAAATGCTTAAAACTGCAAGTATCGAAGCAGACTTGTCGCAGGCTGAATTGGCTGAGAAAGCGGGCGTTTCACGCGTAACCGTTGTTCGAATGGAGACACTTGAAAAGGCGATATGAGTGTGTCGATACTTGTTCGACTTTTAGAGGCCGCGGGCTATGACTTACGTGCAGTCAAAATGGGGCATGTCCGAACCATGGATGACATTCTCCTGGAACAGCGCAATAGGGAGCATCATGAAGTTAGATGTGCAAGTTTTGGGTATGAAAGTCGTGACATTATTCTGGGACCCGGATGAGTATGTGGTTCAATAGTTACCAGAAACTAAGAACTAGTTTTTTTGACCGCTACAAGCTTTTTATGCAAGCTCATCTCCGTTTTCCCGTCAGGTAACACGACAAGCAGGAAATCGTTCATAAAATGTTCCAATCACTATGAGGTCATAACTTTTATTACCGTGCTGTGGAGGTGTGTTTTTTAAGATAGCAACTTGCACCAAAAGGCATGGGGTACATTTGGGGCAGGGACCTGCCCCGGCAACGTGACTTAACTTCGTTTGATACGGGCTAACGTGCTGTTAACAGGAATATTATTGCTTTCCAGTCCCGGCGTTTGACCATGAAAATCAAACTCAAGATTGACTTCCGGGCGGAAGAATAAGCAGTGAGTTGAACCACCGAAGTGAAACATGCCTAATTGCTCACCTTTGTTAACATGTTGCCCTTCGTAAACGGTCACATCACAGGTTGATACCTCAGCCATACCCACGGCCATAAAGCACATTAATCCAATATCCGAATTATCAGCTTCAATAAAAATTAATGCTCGGGTTGCCAGTTCAGTAATATATCCCTGAGAAGCATTTGGGCCTGCAACATCTTCCCCTTCACTTAATGTTTCGGAGTAGTAGGTTCCATCGATAATGCGTGTTTTAACAATCCTGCCTGATACGGGCGCATGCCAGCGGTGATAGCTCAGGGCGCTCAGAAATGCCTGATACACCGTCGCTCCTATAAAAGCCTCAGTCAAAGGATCGTTATCCATCATATATTGCAGAGCATAGGGCTGTGATTTAATCCAAAATTGATCGCGTTGTTTCACATCTTCGGCAAGGCGATAAGGTGCTGACTCACAAGCATTTACAATCACATCATCATTATCGGGTTCAGCAACAAGGCGGACGCCTTCGCGGAACTGTCGCGTAAAGAAATCATCCCATGATTTGAATCCGTGATGGTCAAGTGATGGGTCGCAAATAAAGTCATCCACAAATGTCGGCATAGCTTTACGGGCATCTTCACCAAACCAGCCAGAGCGGGGATCGTCATTTAAAACCCAGGTGCTTTGAGCTGAACTGAGAAACACCGCCCATTCATTAAGAATGGTTTTAATATGTTTATTGATTCGTTCGTCCAGAAAACCACTCCAGCCGCCTTGCGTTGCCATAGACCAGTTGAAGATGGCGTTAAAAGGAAAACCCACTAATCCTGTCTCATCGAACTCTGGCGCATGAGTCATGATGACGTTTATTAAGCTCAGCATATGCTGGTAATCGCGTACTTGCGGTAATCCTGATGGCGAAAGTGCATGAGCGTCATCTTTATTGACCTGGTCAAACATTTGTGTAAAGAGCATAAATGCTTTCGGGTCATTCTCGATGAAGTTTTTAAAGTCTTCGACACAGGGTAATAATGCACCGGTATCGTTCTCGGCCTTTTCCATTATTTTTAACATCCACTTTCGCAGAGTACGCTGATCGGATGGCATCCATTTTCCAGCGGTATAGGTCTTGTTACAAGGTTTTAAAGAAGCGTGCATTTTGACTCCAGATATAGGTTATATAATAAAAATTATGATTCAAGATGGCTTATAGATCTGCGGAAGATGGCCGGTAAAGAGCATCCACAAGCTGGTCAGCGCAGCAATAATAATCAGCATCACCAATACTTTTTCTGAGCCTGTGAATAACGGCTCCTTAGGGGCTTGTTCTTTACGTGCCCAAACGAATACTAATAATCCAATGGCGTAGATTGCACATCCAACAAGGATGAAGGAGATCCCGGCAGCATAAACCAGCCAAAATCCATACAGCGTTGCTAATACGCTCGTCACTAATGCGCTGTTCAGGCTATAGCGAGCTGTTTTGGGATAATCTTTTTTGGCTATAACTTTCCACAAAAATGCGGCGGACCCGATATAGGCAGGAAGAATTACCACGCCGGTAATAGAAAGCATGGCATTCCAGGCATTATTGGAGAAGAATACCAGTGCCATCGCTGCCTGCATAACCAGCGTTGAAACCCATAGTGAGTTTGAAGCAACGCCGTTGGCATTCGTTCTTGCAAAAAACTTGGGAAAGGTTCCATCTTTGGCACATGCCCAGGGCAGTTCGGCTACCAGCAGCGTCCATACCAGCCATGAAGAGAGTAAGGCAATGATGACGCCAACATTGATAAAGACGCCACCCCATTTGCCAACTATCGCGCTCAG